>JBDUAP010000005.1:0-19747 GCA_040004585.1 Sporichthyaceae bacterium | reverse complement strand
CCAGGACAGCCTCGGCAGCGAACAGCTCGTCCGCCCCGGCGAGCTCAACCTGATGACCGCCGGCCGCGGCATCACCCACGCCGAGACGTCCACCCCCACGTCGCCGGAGCTGCGCGGGCTGCAGCTCTGGGTCGCACTGCCGGACACGGCGCGCGAGACGGCGCCCGACTTCGAGCACCACACCGAGTTACCCATCCTCGCCGACGGAGACGTGACAGCCACCGTGCTGCTCGGTCCTCTTGGCGACGCTCGGTCACCTGCCACGACGTACACGCCGATCGTCGGCGCCGACGTGTCAGTGCGGTCCGGGGGCTCCGGGTCGCTCCCCCTCGAGCGGTCGTGGGAGCACGCCGTACTCGCCATCACCGACGGCGCGCTCGTCGACCGCGAACCGCTGACCGCCGGATCCCTGGCCTACCTCGGCTGCGGCCGCGACCGACTGGAGCTCTCGGCATCAGGAGACGGTGACGCGCAGGTGTTCCTGCTCGGCGGCGAGCCGTTCGACGAGGAGTTGCTGATGTGGTGGAACTTCGTCGGCCGCAGCCACGACGAGATCGTCGCCGTGCGCGAGGAGTGGATGAAGGCCGTGGCCGGCGGCTCGACGCGGTTCGGGCAGGTCAGCGCTTACGACGGGCCGTCGCTGCCCGCGCCGGCTCTCCCCGGAACCCGGCTGCGCCCGCGAGGCAACCGCTGACGTCGGGCGGAGCCACGAGCGCCTGAGCCGCGGTACGGTCCGGAGGTGTCAGGCGAGACCTCGCCGGGCCAGGAACAGGTCCGCGCCGCCGAGTTGATTGCCGCTCTGTGCCTGGCGACTGATCTCGGCACGGGGCTCCCCTTTGAGCACGGCCTGCACAGCACGCTCTTCGCCATGCGCCTCGCCGACCGTCTGGGCGTCGACGCCGGCACCGCAACGCAGACCTACTACGGGTGCCTGCTGTTCTACGTGGGCTGCACGGCCGACGCAGAAGTCGTCGCCGACCTCTTCACCGAGGGCGGTCTCGCCAAGCACTTCTCGCCGGTCATGTTCGGCAGCCGAGGTGAAACGATCGCCGGGATCCTCCGAGCGCTGGCTCCCGTGGGCGGCCCCCTGCCGGTGCGTGCCCTGCAGGCCGCTAGTCGGCTCCCGCGGGCGGTGCGGGAACACCAGCGCCACATCGCGGCCCTGTGCGAGGTCGCACAGATGTTGACCGAGCGCCTCGGCCTGCCCCAGTCGGTTAGCAGCCTGTCCGCCCATCTCACCGAGCGCTGGGACGGGAACGGGGAACCGGTCGGAATCAAGGGCGAGGAGATCCCGCTCCCTCTTCGCATCGTTCATGTGGCGCGCGACGCCGCCTTTCAGCGGCTTCTCGGCGGAAAGGACTACGCCGCGCGCGTGGTCCGCGAGCGGGCCGGGCACGCGTTCGACCCTGCCATCGCCAATCTGTTGGCTGATGAGGCCAGCGAGGTCCTCACGCTGGATGAGGACACGACTGCGTGGGGCGAGACAATCGCCTCCGAGCCGGGCCCCGTGCTGACGCTCGACGGCGAAGCGGTGGACCGCGCTCTCGCCGCGATGGGTGACTTCGCCGATCTGATGTCCCCCTACCTTGTCGGACATTCCCGGGGAGTGGCCGAGTTGGCCGCGCAGGCCGGCAGCCGGTGCGGCCTCGGCACAGCCGAGGCCTCGACCCTCCGGCGAGGAGCGTTCGTGCACGACATCGGACGCGTCGCGGTCTCGGCCCGGATCTGGCAGAAGCCAGGGCCCCTGACGCCGGACGAGTGGGAGCACGTCCGGCTGCACGCCTATCACTCCGAGCGGGTCCTCGCCCATGCCCCGCTCCTGGCGGCGCTGGCGCCGGTCGCCACCGCACACCACGAGAGGTTGGACGGCTCGGGCTATCACCGAAGAGCGGTCGCCGCTGCGCTCTCGCCGCCGGCGCGTCTGCTCGCGGCCGCCGATGCCTACCACGCGATGACCGAGCCCAGACCGCACCGCGACCCGTGCAGTCCGGCACAGGCGGCGGACACCCTCGGAACGGAAGCTCGCGCCGGGAGACTCGACGCCGACGCAGTCGCGGTCGTGCTGGAGGCAGCCGGCCAGCAGGTCCCACGATTCGACCGGCCGGCCGGCCTGACCGAGCGCGAGGCCCAGGTCATCGCCCTGCTCGCTCGCGGCCTACAGACCAAGCAGATCGCTCGCGCCCTCGGAATCTCTGCCAAGACCGCTGACCGCCACGTGCAGAACGCCTACGGGAAGATCGGCGTGTCCACCCGGGCTTCGGCAGCGCTGTTCGCCATGCAGCACGGGCTCACCGCATGGGGAGAACTCCCGATGGCCCGCACCGCCCTGCGCTCCTAGCGTCCAGTCAACCCCCGAGCGTCGGCTCGGGTCTGGCAAGCAGGAGGCGGTCATGAGCAGTTCGCGTGCGACCCAAGAGCACACCTGGCGTCAAGTCGTCGACGACCCGCAGGATCGACCAATCAGATGGCTCCCCTGGTCTGCGCGGGCTGGGATCGTCGGCCCGGTTCTGTTCACGGCGACCTACATGGCGCAGGAGGTCTTCCGCCGGGACGAGTACAGCCCCATCTCCGAGACGGTCAGCGCGCTGGAGGCAGGACCCAACGGGTGGGTGCAGCAGGTGAACTTCGTCGTCTTCGGACTGCTGACGCTCGCATTTGCGGTGGGGCTCCACCGTGGCCTGCGGCCAACTCGCGCCGGTGTGATCGGACCGGCCCTGATGTTCGTCAGCGGCATCGGCCTGCTGCTCGCCGCGGTGTTCCCGCTGAGGGAGGACGCCGCCGGCGTCACCTACGACCCGGGCGGCCACTTCGTCGCGGGGATGATGTTCTTCGGCACCAGTGCGGCCGCGCTGATCGTGGTGTCACGCCGCCTCGCCCACGACCCACGCTGGCAGAACATCGCCATGTACGTGCGGGGGGCTGGGGTTCTAACGTTGGCTTCGTTCGTTGTCATGGGTGCGCTCGTGATGCCGGATGACGCAGCCCTCCACGACTGGGCCGGGCTGGCTCAGCGGGCCGTGATCCTCATAGTGCTGTTTCCCGCCCGGGTCGTGCTGGGGTTCAGGCTGTTGAGAGTCGCCGGTTGACGTGAACAGGCCTCGCGGACTCAGAGCGGCTTGCCGTTCTCGTTGATCCACTCGGCGAACTTCTCCCACTTCACCTCGCGGCGGTAGCGCTTGGCTCCCTTGGGCCACCACTCCAGGCTCCCCCGCGACACGTGCAGCTCGCCGAGCTTCTCCAGCACGCCACTCGCCGTCCTCCTGTTGCTCTCCACCACGAACTCGACGTTGGCTCCCCCGACGTCGAAGCCGGGAATTCTCATCCTCACTCGGTGCGCTGCCATGGCTCTCCCATCGCCTAACGTCCGGGCAGACCGCCCAACACGAGTAAACCGGCACCAGCATGTCGACGGGCAGCGGAGTGCGCGAAGGAGCCGGTCGCCGTCGCGGCGACCGGCCCCTTCGGATGCTCTGGAGGAGCAGTCAGGACTGCAGGCTCACGGCTGCCAGGTCCGCTCGACGTCGAGGTTGCGGAAGGTCGGCGGCCCGTCGCACAGCTTGCCCATCTTCTCGGCGAACTCACTGGTCTCGGGACGGTTGGAGTTCTCCATCGCCTCCTCGTAGGAGTCGAACTCGATGATGCTGTAGTAGTAGCCCGGCCGGTCGCGGTCGGCGCCGATGACCAGCCGCTTGGCCGTGCCGGACGAGCGCTGAGGCTCCATCTCGTCGCCCAACGCCATCAGCTCGTCCCGCCTGGACGACTTGAACTCCACGATCTGCACGAATCCCGCCACGGCAACCCTCCACGCTCGACGACCCTGGTCGCCTCGAGCATCGTCCCGCGGAGCTCCTACGGCAAGGGGGAGAAAACGGATCGGCCGGGCCCCCCAGATCGCTCCTCTGCGAGCATCTCCCCATGGCGAGCAGAGGTGCGGCGACCGGCACGGTCCGGCTCTGGATGGACGACCAGGGCTGGGGCGTCATCGACCTGCCCGACCAGCCGGAGGGCTGCTGGGCGGAAGCCTCCGTGGTCGAGGGGATTGACGGCACCGACACGCTCCGGGCCGGCCAGACCGTCGACGTCGAGTGGACCACCCCAGGGCCTGAGGACTACGACACCAAGGCCCTCCGGGTAGTGCTGCGCGACGAGCTACAAGCCACCCCCTGGCGGATGATCAAGGCCGGGGGGGTGAATCCGCCACGAGCACGTGCCGATAACTCCGGAATGCACGCAACGAGGGTGATGCGCCGCGCGGTCGTGGCCGCGCTGGTGGCCGTCCTGGTGCTCGCGATCATGAGCGTGGGCTCGATCCACGCACAGGCCGCGACCTACACCGCCCCCCGCTTCGCCGCCAAGCTGCCGGCCAGCACCACCCAGGTCGTGCGCACCGTCCGCACCAACCACTGGTGCGCCGAGGTCTACTGCACGGTCACACAAGGCTGGGTCAAGACCGGTGGTCAGTGGAAGATCAAGACTCGATGGGACGGGCGCCGCGCGATCTACCGCTCCACGATCGGTCCGAACGGTTTCGCCGCGATCGGCATGCGACGCGAGGGAGACGGCCGTACGCCGAGCGGCGTCTACCGCATCGCGGTGACCTTCTCGACCACCACGACCAACCCAGGCGCGATGCCATGGCGGCGCCGCCTCCCCACCTCGACGGTGACCAACTACAACAACTGGCTCTACAACACCTGGATCGAGGAGCGCGGGCGCACCGACGGTGACCGCGCTTCGATGCGCTACGGCTTCTGGGTGGGCTACAACAACCCGCGGCTGACGGCAGGCGTCGGACCGGCGCCGGTACGCGGACTGGGCAGCGGGATCTTCTACCACACGTCGCCGATCGATCGGAAGTGGATACCGACGCAGGGGTGCACGCAGGTCGGCGAGCCCAGTGAGATGCGCTGGATCCTGCGCTGGCTCCGGCCCGGCGCCAACCCGCGGGTCGTCAACAACATCTGACTTGCCGGTCAGCCGACGACGCGCTGCAAGCCGCTCCGCACCCGATGCGGCGCCAGACTCAGCCCGCCGAACCACCATATGGACCAGCACGCTAGTCGTCGAGGAGCCCCCGTCTGCGCGCCACCGCTGCCGCCTCGATGCGACCGCGCACCCCGAGCTTGGCCAGGATGTTCGACACGTGCACGCTGGCCGTCTTGGCGCTGATGAACAGCTGCGTGCCGATCTCGCGGTTGCTTCGGCCCTGGGCAACAAGCTTCAGGACCTCCTGTTCGCGTGGCGTCAGAACGTCGTCGAGCTGCGCACCGGCGCCGTGGCGCCCTGCCGGGAACGAGGCGCGAAGCTCGGCGAGCAGCGGCTGGGCGCCGAGCTTGCGCGCAATCCCCATCGCCTGCTCGGCCTCGTCCGCGGCCTCGGCCGTGCGGCCAGCGGCACGCAGCACATCGGCAAGCCGGGCCCGTGACCGTGCCTCCTCGAAGACGTGGCCGAAGCGCTCGAAGGCCGTGACCGCCTCCTCCCACGCGTTCACAAGGTCGTCCTGCGCAACCGCGTCGACATCGGTCAGCCAGCGCAGCCGGGCCTGCTCGGCAGCGACTCGGGCAACCCACGCCTCACCCTCCGGCCCGCGGGGGCGCCCCCGGGGCGCGATCTCAGCCGCGACCCGAGCCACTTCCACCAGCTCGTCGCCGCGCCGCGCCAGCTTGCTGCGCTCGTCCGCTCCGACGCGGGTGGCTTCCGAGCCCAGCTGGCCGAGCAACAACGCCACCAGCCGGACCTGGGCCTGGAACGCGTCCCGCTGCCACACGGCGCTGACGGTGGTCACGGCATCGTCGTAGGCCGCGATAGCCGCGTCGACGTCGCCGGCGTCGCCGTGCAGGTCGATGGCCGCTGCACCGCCGAGGATCGCGATCAGACCGTCACGCTCCCACTGCAGCCGGATCACCGGCAGCAGGTCGAGCGCTGCGCGGTCACCGCGACCGGCTGCGACGGCGAGCGCCACGCCGCCGAGCACGGCAGCGGAGGCCGGCGGCGGGTTCTCGGCCGTGACGTCGGTGATGCGCAGCACCGCCTCCCAGTCGCCGGCCGTGTAGGCGACGATGCCCGCCATCGCCCGGGCGTCCACACCGAAAGGCGCCCACGGCCGGCCGGTCTCGCGCGCCCGCTGCGCACCTGACTCGTAGACCGCCCTGGCCTCGTCGAGTCGGCCCAGCTCGTAGTGCAGGACACCGAGGTTGAACAGACCGCGCAGCTCAGCGGCGACCTCCGAGGCCGCCCGTGCCTCCGCGATGCTCTTCTCCAGCGTCTGCCGCGACCACTCGGGATCGGCCGCCCGCTCGTCGAGGATGGCGAGCGTCGTCGTGGCGTCGGCGACCACATCGGGAAGGCGGAGCTCGATAGCCAGCGCTTGCGCCTTGCCCGCCCACTCCACCGCCTCGTCGTCACGTCGTCGGTCGGAGTTGGCGCGGGCATGCACGCTCAGCACCTGCGCGAGCAGAGGCGTGGGCGGCTCGTCGGCCAGCAGCTGCATTGCCTCCCTGGTCAGCGCGAGCAGGTCCAAGGTGGTCTCGGTGAGAAGAGCGCTGCTCACGTAGGCGTGCAGCAGCAGGGCACGCTGCGCAGGCGGCGCATGGGCGGGCAGCGAGTCCAGCCGCTCCCGCACGAGGCCCTTGGCACGCACCAGGTGACCGGCCGCGATGGCGGCCTGGCTCGCCTTGACGGTCAGGCCGACCACATCAACAGCTCCGTCGTCCGATGCCTGCGCCTCGGGCTCTGTCACCAGCTCGAGCGCTACCTCGTAGTGGTGCAGCGCCTCGTCCGGCCCGCCGACGGCCATCGCCTCGTCACCGGCCCGGATGCTGGCCGACACCGCGGTCCCCATCATGTGGGCGGCGCGCGCATGACGAGCCAGCTCGGCCGCCGTGCCCTCGACGTCACCGTCGCAGAGCGCTCGTGCGTAGGCACCGTGCAGCCGCACCCGCTCACCGGGCAGGAGGTCGTCGTACACCGCCTCGGCCAGCAGCGCGTGCCGGAAGCCGTAGCCGTCGGCGCCGATCGAGACGAGCACGTTTCCGTCGACGGCCGCTCGCATCGCCTGGTCCAGCGCGGACCCGTCCAGCCCGACGACGTGGGCCAGCAGCTCGTGGGACACCCGGCGCCCGGCGACCGAAGCCGCCCGCACCACCTGCCGGGCGGAGTCGTCGAGCTGGTCGAGCCGCACGAGCAGGAGGTCGGCCAGGTCGGTCGGCAGCGACCGCCCACCCCTCTCGGCGGCAGCCACCAGCTCCTCGGTGAAGAACGCGTTGCCCTCGGCGCGCGCGACGATCCCGCGGATCTCGCGCTCATCCAGGGGCGCGGGATGCAGGTTCTGCACGAGGGTGCGTACGTCGGCGTCGGGGAGCCGGTCAAGCTGCAGCCGGGCCACCCCCGGAAGGCGCCCCCACTCGGCCGCGAGCGGTCGGAGCGGGTGACGGCGGTGCAAGTCGTCAGTGCGATAGGAAGCGACAATCGCGACCGGGGCGGCGAACTGCCGGGAGAACAGGAAGCTGAGCATCTCGCGGGTGGACTGGTCGGCCCAGTGCACGTCCTCGACGAGCACGAGCAGCGGAGCCGACTGGCTCAGGGCGGTGAGGCCCACGTGCACGGCATCGAGCAGGCCGGCCCGGTCGACCCGCTCCGCGCCGGGCTCCTCGGCGGCTGCCGCAAGCACGCGGCGGCCGGGCATCAGCCGCGCGACGTCGGGACTGGCCCGGACCACCGACTCGGCCAGCTCGGGTGCCTCCTCGACCAGCCGCCCGAACACCTCGCTGAACGGCAGGTAGGGAAGGGCGCTGTCGCCGAAGTTAAGGCAGTGACCCACGACGACGCGCCACCCGGCGGCGATGGCGCGGGGACGCAGCTCGGCGAGCAGCCGGGTCTTGCCCACGCCCGCGTCGCCCGCGAGCAGGACTGCCGTCACCGAGGGCTGGCCGGCCTCCAGACCCAGCGCGGTCTCGAGGCGGGCCAGCTCGTCGCTGCGGCCGACCAGGGCACCGGTCTGCGACCCAGGGTGTGACACGCCCCCATCATCGCCGTTAGGGGCGACAGTTCGCCTTCCTTAGCAGCGGGATCGAGATCAGCGGCTGAGCTGGCCGCGCAGCGCACCCGCTGGGTAGGTCGCGTTGTGCGCGTTCACGTAGTAGGCCGAGGGATTCTGGATGATCGCGAGGGCGAGCTCACGCGTGACGGTGGTGCAGCCGCCGGAGTAGGGGTTCAGCGGCACGACGACCGGGCCGGGCGCAGTCGACGGGCCGACGTGGATGTGGGCGGCGGTGATCGGGTCGACGCCGGCGACGGTGATCGTCCAACACACTTCGCCGAGACCGGGGTTGATCGTCAGGCTCGCGAAACCAGAGCCGTCCGGGTCGCCTTGGTTGGGCACTCCCCCCGCCTTCACCTCATTGGCGCCGGTCAGCGTCGTGGTGAAGGGCCGGCCGCCTTCAGCCGCCGCGGGAGCCGTGGCTCCGATCGCGAGGCTGGCGAAGACAGCGAGAAGAACTGCGGTACGACGAGTGGCTAGCAGCATGGGATCGACCTCCGGATGGTGACGGCAGCGGAAGGCGCCTACTCAAAGGTCTAACACCGGCGGCGCTCGCCGTACACCCTGCCGCGGCGCTAGAGCCAGGTCAGCACGCGGACCGTCGTGCCCGCGCCGGATGACCGCATCTGCACCAGGTCGCAGAGGTTGTTGGCCATCCACACGCCGCGGCCACCCTCCTGGCGCGGCGGTGGAACCCGGCGACCGACGAGGGGGTCCTCGACCCGGCCCGCGTCGTGGATCTCGCAGACCAGCGCGTCCGGCTCCTGCCACACCCGCAGCACACCGCGCCCACCACCGTGGCGCAGGCTGTTGGTAGCCAGCTCGTGCATCGCGAGCGCGAGGTCGCTGACCTTGTCAACGTCGAGCTCCAGCAGAGTCGCCCGGCCGGTGACGACGTCGCGCACGGCGGGCAGCCCGGATGCATCGAATGCCAGCTCGACGACCGCCACGGTCGGCTCGGCCAGCTCGTGGTCGAACGCCGCGGACGCGTGGTGGATGCCGCCGTACAGCGTGCTGCCGGTGTAGGCCTCTTCATCGACGAGGACCGGGTGGCTGCGCTCGGCCTCGGCGAGAATGTCTCCCTCGAGGGCGCTGACGTCATAGGGGCAGCGCAGCCACAGCGGCGTGTCAGGGTCGACGGCGAGATTGAGCAGCGCCTCGTGCAGCTGGCACTCGAGCACCTCCGGCGCGCGACGGCCGGCCCAGATCGGCTCGCCGATGCCGCGCATCGGCTGGCCGTTCACGGCGTTCGCGTCGACGAACTCGCGCCACGCCGGGATGATCCGAGCCGGGTTGCCACCAAGGGCTGCCATGTCGACGAACTCGACGCGGTCGGCATCGTTGCCGAGCTCCACGCGGAGGCGCTCGATCTTGGGGGCAATCACGACGACCATGACCGGCTGGCTCGCGTCGAGTCCCCCGCGAATGAACGGGACGGTGCCGGCCACGAACTCGTCGTCGCCCCGGTAGAGCAGCGCCTCGTGGCGATAGCTGTCGTGCGGCTTCTGCGGAGAAGCGTCCGCTTCGAGCAGCGTCACGATGTCCTCAGGGTCCGGGGGACGATGGCCAATCAGCGTAACCCCGCTCGCCGCGGTTTGACCGGCAAATTCGTGGCCGGTAATAGGTTTATGTCCGGATCGCCGTGACCTCGTAGGACCCCCGCCCGGCGGACCGGGCCTGCTCCTCGAACCGGGTGGAAGGCCGCCAAGGGTTGTCGATGCCGATGTCGAAGGTCTGGTGGTTCTCCAGCACGTCACGCGCCTGGGTGGCGTAGGCAGGCGAGTCTGTGGCGATGTGCAGGCGGCCGCCTGGCTCGAGCCGGTCGGCGACCAGGTCGGCAAACGGGTGACTGACCAGCCGACGCTTGCCGTGCCGCTGCTTGGGCCAGGGGTCGGGAAAGAAGACGCGGACCTCGCTAAGGGTGGCCGGCGCGATCATCTCGCGGAGCAACACCATCGCGTCCCCGTCGGCCACCCGGATGTTGGTCAGCCCGCGCGCCTCGACGAGGCGCAGCAAAGCACCCTGGCCAGGGGTGTGCACATCGACGGCCAACAGGTCGCAATCGGGTTGCGCCTCGGCCATCGCTGCGCTGGCCTCGCCCATCCCGAAGCCGATCTCAAGCACGACCGGCGCGACTCGTCCGAACAGGCCGGCGAGGTCGAGCGGGGTGCCGTCCACATCGACGCCGAAGCGCGGCCAGAGCCGGGTCAGCGCATCGGCCTGCCCGGCCGTGACGCGACCGCCGCGCCGCTTGTACGTGCGCACCGCCTCGCCCGCCACACCCCGCGCAACCACCCCCGCATCCTCTCCCACCGCTCCCCGGTTCGACCACGTTCATCTCTTAGCTGACGGGCACACCGGCCCGGTAGGTCCGCGCCACCTCGAGCGTGTCGTGCAGCACCGTGATGTCGGCGGTTGCGCCTGGTCGCAGCCGGCCGAGGTCAGGGCGGCCCACCAACGTCGCCGGGCGCACCGTCGCGGCTGCCACCGCCTGTCCCACCGACGCACCCGCCTCGACCGCGCCGCGGATCCCGGCGGCCATGCTCAGCAGGCTCCCGGCAAGCGTCCCGTCCGTACGACGTGCCTGACCGTCGAGGACGACGACCTCCACGGGCCCCAGCTGGTAGCGACCGTCGCCCATCCCGGCCGCAGCGAGCGCGTCAGTCACCAGCACGAACCGGTCCGGCGCGGCCGCGATCACCAGCCGGGCAGACGCCGAAGTCAGGTGCACCCCGTCGCAGATCATCTGCACGGCGACATCTGCACGAGCCAGCGCCACACCGGCCAACCCGGCCGCCCGTGCCGTCGGCGTGCTCATCGCGTTGAAGATGTGCGTCACGGCCCTGGCGCCCGCATCAAAGCCCGCGTCGGCCTGCGAAGCGGTGGCATCGCTGTGCCCCAACGACACGAGCACGCCGGACGAGCGAAGCAGAGTCACCAAGTCCAGCGCTCCCGGCAGCTCCGGCGCCAAAGTCACCGCCACAACCGGCCCGGCGGCCAGCAGCCGCTCCGCCAGCTTCGCGTCGGGTGGTCGCAGGTGCTCGACCGGGTGCGTGCCCGCCCTCGCCGGCGACAGGAAGGGGCCCTCGAGGTGGACGCCGAGCAACTGGGCCACATCGACCGGCATCGCAGCCGACACCTCTGCCGCGATCCGCAACGCAGCCAAAGTCATGGGCTCCGGTGCGGTGATGAGGTTGGCCACGAAAGCCGTGACCCCCGCCCGCGCCATCGCCCGAGCTGCGCCCACCCATTCCGGTGCTCCATCGGTGAGGAAGTCGACGCCGGCATAGCCGTTGACCTGCAAATCGACCAGCCCCGGCACCGCAAGGCCGTTCGGACCGGCGGGCAGGCCGACCTCGATGACCCGCCCGTCTTCCACGGCGACGTCTCCGGGCATCAGTACGTCGTCGACCAGCGCCGCAGCCACCCCGAGCCGGGTCATCGAGGCCCTGAGCCGTTCGCCAGCACGGCGTCGAGGGCCTTCGCGCTCACGCGTGACGCGCCGTACGTGCAGACCGTTGCGCTGCCGGGCAGCGGCTGCTCACCCGGCCAGCCCATCTCCGCCACCACCAGGTCGGGGCGTCGGTCGGCTAATGCAAGAACGGCTTCGGCGACCTCCGGATGCCGGTGCAGATCGCGCACCAAGGCGACAACCGGCACTCCGTTCGCGATCAGCGACTCCGGCGCATCCTGCGGCCGTACGTCGACCACCCGCTCGGGAGCGATGACCACTCCGTTCTCGAGAACACCCCAAGGAACCGCGCCGACCGCCATGTTGGTTCGGGACTGGAAGCGCAGCACTATCGCCCCGGTCAGCGGCGGCACCGTGCCGCGCACCCGGAGCGCACGATCCGCAACATGCTGGCTTGGCGTCACCGGCGGTCCGGCGAAGAAGCCATTGACCGTTGCCTCGGGCCTGCGCGACCTCGCAGCGAGCCGCCACTCCCGCACTCGCGAACTGCAGGCGACCACCCGCCCCGCCGCCTCGACGAGCCGTCCTTCGGCCAGGTCCCCTGACCGCACGGCATCCACGATCGCCTCGATGACCGCGTCAACCAGCTGCTCATCCCTATTCGGACCGAGGCACATCAGGTCGACGCCGGCCGCCAGAGCGCGCACGGCGACTGCCGTCTCGTCGCGCCCTGCCTTCACGGCCGCCATGTCCAGGGCGTCGCTGACCAGCAGGCCGTCGAAACCGAGATCTCCGCGAAGCAGCTCGACGGATGCCCGGCTCAGGGTCGCCGGCCACTCGGCGTCCACCGCCGGCAGCAGGACATACGAGGTCATCACCGCCGCCGTGCCCGCCTTCACGGCCGCCGCAAACGGCACCAGCTCCCGCCTGCGCAGAACATCCAGCGACGCGTGCACGACGGGGAGGCCGAGATGGGAGTCGACCGCCGTGTCGCCGTGACCGGGCCAGTGCTTGACGCAGGCGCCGACGCCGGAGGCCCGCAGGCCAACGACGTACGCCGTGGTGTGCCGCGCCACCAGGCCGGGGTCGGCACCGAAGCTCCGCACGCCGATCACCGGGTTGTCGGGGTTGCTGTTGACGTCGACCACGGGGGCGAGGTTCAGGTCGATGCCAGCGGCATTGAGCTCGGCGCCGATCTCGCTCGCGACCGCCTCGGTGAGCGCCACGTCGTCGACGGCACCCAACGCCGCGTTGCCGGGATGAGGGCTGCCGCTGCGCCGGTGCAGCCGGGTGACGTCACCGCCCTCCTCGTCGGTCGCGGTCAGCACATCGGTGCCAGCGGCGTGAATGGCCGTCGTCAGATCGGCGAGCCGCGTCAGTCCGTCGATGTTCGAGCCGAACAGGCAGACAGAACCGAGCCCGTCGCCGAGCCGGCGCCGCAGCCAGTCGGGCAGCCCGTGGCCGGGGAACGAGGCCATGACCACACGCGCTGCCAGGCCGGTCAGCTCGTCCACGTCAGGCCCTCAGGGCAGCCCCATGGCGCCGCCAGAACGATCCGGCTGGTCGTTGGTTCATGTCCGTCACCGTACGTCGTGACGACTCCGATGCGGACGACGACCGGAGGAAGTAGCGTGCCTGCAACCGCTCTTGATCCAGACCAGGGCGCCGGCGGAGGAAACTGATGACAGACACGCACGTGCAGGGCGAACCGAAGCTGGCCGACCGGCCCCCGTCGGTCGCCCGGATGTTCCTCGACCGGGTGCAGGCCTCGCCGGACAAGGAAGCCTTCCGCTCCCCCGACGGCGAGGGCTGGTCATCGATCACCTGGCAGGAGACCGCCGACCGGGTCAGGGACCTTGCCGCGGGCCTGCTCGCGCTCGGCATCACCAGCGAGAACAGGGTCGCGATCGCCTCGTCCACCCGGGTCGACTGGATCCTCGCCGACCTGGCGATCATGTGCGCCGGAGCGGCGACAACCACTGTCTACCCGTCCACGAGTCACGAGGACGTCGGCTTCATCCTGTCCGACTCGGGCTCCCGGGTCGTGTTCGCCGAGGACGCCGACCAGGTCCAGAAAGTTCGCGATCACCGCAAAGAGCTGCCCAACGTGGAGAAGGTCGTCGTCTTCGACGGGAAGGGGGACGGCGAGTGGGTCATCACCCTCGCCGACCTCGAGGCCCAGGGTCGCGACTTCCTCAAGCGCAACCCGGACGCCGTCGACAAGGCCGTCGCCGCCATCAAGCCCGAGGACCTGGCCACGCTCATCTACACGTCGGGCACTACCGGCCGGCCCAAGGGCGTCCGGCTGGTGCAGGACTGCTGGGTCTACGAGGGGGTCGCCATCGACGCTCTCGGCATCCTGCGCGAGGACGACCTGCAGTACCTCTGGCTGCCGCTGTCGCACTCGTTCGGCAAGGTGCTGCAGGCAGCGCAGCTCGCGGTCGGGTTCTCCAGTGCGGTAGACGGCCGGGTGGACAAGCTCATCGACAACCTGGCGATCGTCAAGCCGACGTTCATGGGCGCCGCGCCGCGCATCTTCGAGAAGGCACACAGCCGCATCGTGCGGATGGCCGCCGACGAGGGCGGCGCGAAGAAGAAGATCTTTGACTGGGCGATCGGGGTCGGCCACCAGGTCTCCAAGCTGCGCCAGGCGGGCAAGGAGCCGAGCGGGATGCTCAAGGTGCAGCACGCCGTTGCGGACAAACTGGTGTTCAGCAAGATCAAGCACCGGTTCGGCGGCCGGCTGCGCTACTTCGTCTCCGGCTCTGCGGCGCTGAACCGAGACATCGCCGAGTGGTTCCACTCCGCCGACATCCTCATCCTCGAGGGCTACGGTCTGACCGAGACCAGCGCGTTCTCTTTCGTCAACCGCCCCGAGCACTGGAAGTTCGGGACCGTCGGAGAGCCGGCGCCCGGCACCGAGGTGAAGATCGCCGGTGACGGCGAGATCCTCGTGCGCGGGCCGGGCGTCATGCGCGGCTACCACAACTCCCCCGACCAGACCGCCGAGGTGCTCACCGACGACGGCTGGTTCCACACCGGCGACATCGGCGAGCTCGACGGCAGCATGCTGCGCATCACCGACCGCAAGAAAGACCTCATCAAGACCAGCGGCGGCAAATACGTCGCCCCGCAGAGCATCGAGGGCCTGTTCCAGGCGGTCTGCCCCTACGCGAGCCAGATCGTGGTGCACGGTGACGGACGCAAGTACGTCGTGGCGCTGGTCACCCTCGACGAAGAGGCGCTGAAGGGGTGGGCCGACAAGCAGGGGCTGGGCCAGCTGACCTACGAGCAGGTCACCCGGCACGACAAGACCCGCGAGATGGTGCAGGGCTACATCGACGAGCTCAACGGTCGCCTCAACAAGTGGGAGACGATCAAGAAGTTCCAGATCCTTCCCCGCGACCTCACCATCGAGGACGGCGACCTGACGCCGAGCCTGAAGGTGAAGCGCAAGGCGGTCGAGCGTAAGCACGCCGACGCGCTCAACAGCATGTACGCCGAATGAGGTCCTGACTGACCTGTCCGAGCGAGCAACTACGCAGCGTTACCGGCCAGGTGTCAATTTCCGCCAAGGTATGGACTCGGAGGGTCCGAGCCGTCAGAGTCTGCGCATTGCCCTTGCGATGGAGGCCCAGGATGTCGCGCTCGTTGACCCGCTTCGCTGTTTCCGGATCCCGCCACGGCCGGCTCGTCGCCGGAGTGACGGCTGTTCTTGCCGTTGTGGCACTCACCGGCACAGCCCTCGCGGCTCCGTCCAACGGGGACGAGCTGCTCAAGGACGAGAAGCACCGGCTCGCCCTGGCGAACAGCACCTATGACGGCGGCAACAAGGGCGGCTCAGCCTGGAACATGACCCTGGTCGGGCACAACGACCTCGGCGGCCGCGGCTTCAACGCCGACCTCGCGGTTCACGAGGGTTACGCCTACGTGGGGCACTGGGGGTTCTCCGACTGGGCGACCGGAAACAGCCGGTTCTGCCCTGAGGCACCCAACAGCGGCGTCGCAGTCCTCGACGTTCGCAATCCGGCGTCACCGGTGCGGGTGGCGACCCTGCAGAACCCGCCAGGGACCTCGGCCGAGGACACCAACGTGTTCACGGAGCGATGGGGTCCGCTGACCGGGCACGTCATTGCAGCCGTCGGCATCCAGGTCTGCGGTGGCTCCCGCTCGGACATGGGGTTCTTCCGCGGCGTTCAGCTCTTCGACGTGACGGTGCCGAGCCAGCCGAAGGAGATCGGCCGGTTGAACACCGGATGCTGCGCCCGGGGACTGCACGAGACCGACATCGCCCACCGCACCGACCTGCAGCGCACCTTCATGTACGCGAGCGTCCCGGCCAGCGGCTACCCGGATCCATCGACCGCGAGCGGGGTCCGGGACGAGCAGGGTCGCGGGGACTTCCGCCTCATCGACGTCACCGACCCGACCCACCCGGTCGAGGTCAGCAACTGGGGCGTGATCTCCAACCCCGTTCCCGGCCTTCCTGCGCCAGGGCTGGGCTGCGATCCCGACCCGAACTACGGGCACAGCGCGACGCCCTCGGAGGACGGCAAGCTGGCCTTCGTCGCCTACTGGGACAGCGGTTTCATCGCACTGGACGTGACCAACCCGGCGAAGCCGGTCTACAAGGGCCGCACCGTCTACCCGTCGAACGCCGACGGAGACGGTCACTCCTCGTCGTACGACCAGGACCGCAAGCTCCTCTTCACCGCGGACGAGGACTTCTGCAAGAGCACGGCCGGCGCCGAGAAGGGCTTCGGCTACCTGCGGATCTACGACGCTGCCAACCTGGCGGCGCCGACCCAGGTCGGCAGCTACAAGACACCGAACGCGACCGGCACACAGGACGTTGCGGCAGGCGACTACACGATCCACCTGACCGAGCTCGTCGGATCCACGCTCTACGCGTCGTGGTACTCCGACGGAGTCCGCGTCATCGATGTCTCCAACCCGACTCGCCCCCGGGAGGTGGCCAACTTCGTGCCACCGGCCGGGCAGAACACGGTGAAGCCCGCGCAGCGCTCGGTGCTCACCAACACCACTCAGGTGTGGGGAGTCGCGGTGGACGAGGCGACCGGATTGGTCTACCTCAGCGACATGAACACCGGCTTGTGGGTCGTGAGGCGGACCGACGTGAAGGCACCCCGCTAGGGCTGACTAGGTGCGGGTACGCCATCGGCCATTCATACCCGGACCAATCCGCCTGCCTGCAGGCAGCGAACTTCCCGCGTGTTCACCACCAGAGAATGCTCCCGTCCGCGTAAAACGGGCACAGCCTTAGCCGCTGCAGCGCTCCTCGCTGCGGGTTTGGCGGGTTGCTCATCAGGAGGCGCGGACGAAACCTCCTCGCCGAAATCGACCGGCAAAGCAGGCGGGGCGGTCATCAAGCTGTCCCAGCTGATGTTCATGCCGGCCACGACCAAGATCAAGGTCGGCACCACCCTCACCTGGACCAACGACGAGACGATCAGCCACACGGTGACGTCCGGTGAACCCACCGGCATCGACAAGAGCACGACCTTGCGTTCTGGCGAGAAGCCCGACGGCATGTTCGACAAGCAGCTGGCCAAGAAGGGTGACTCCTTCTCCTTCACCTTCGACAAGGCCGGCACCTACCCCTATTACTGCGACATCCACAAAGGCATGAACGCCGAGGTTGTCGTCACCCCCTGATTGGCCCACCCAAGCGCCGCCCACCTTGGGTGGCTCAACCACGAAGAGGTAGATCGCATGAAGAGGTCCATCCCGATGGCCGCAGCTGCAGTTGCTGTGGCGCTGCTGGCAACCGCCTGCGGCAACAGCTCCGATTCCGCCAATTCCGGCAACACGCCGTCGAAGAGCAAATCCTCGCAGTCGGTGGGCTCCAGTGACGGCACGACGACAGACGCGTCCGCCACGGACGCAGCAACGTTGCGGGCCAACCTGACCGGGCTCCTGCACGACCACGTCTGGCTGGCAGGGAACGCGCTGCAGACCGCCGTCCTTCAGAAGGGCGACCTCAAGAACAAGCAGGTCACCGGCGCAGTCGCCGCGCTGGACGAGAACTCGGTCGAGCTGTCCAAGGCGATCGGCGCCGCGTACCCGGACGCGGAGGCGCCGTTCCTGGCCTCCTGGCGCCAGCACATCGGCTTCTTTGTCGACTACACCCTGGGCAAGGCCACGAAGGACAAGGCCAAGTCAGACAAGGCGATGAAGGACCTCGACGGTTACCGCACCGGCTTCGGCCAGCTCATCAACTCCGTCGTCCCCGAGCTGCCCGCTGACGCCGTCGCCGAGGAGCTCAAGCCCCACGTGGCATCGCTGCTCACCGCCATCGACGCCGCGGTCGCAAACGACCCGACCTTCCAGAGCAAGCTCGCTGTGTCGTCCGAGCACATGGTGATGACCGCCGGGATCCTCGCGGACGGCATCGCCAAGAACAAGAAGATGGACGGCGACGCCATGGGGACCGCCTCCACCACTCGCGCCACTCTGACCGGACAGCTCAATGACCACGTCTGGCTCGCCGGAAATGCGCTGCAGACCGCGGTGCGCCAGGGCGGGAACCTGAAGGACAAGCAGGTCACCGGCGCCGTCAAGGCTCTCGATGACAACTCGGTCGCGCTGTCCAAGACGATCGGCAGCGTCTACCCGGATGCGGAGGCGCCGTTCCTGGCCTCCTGGCGCCAGCACATCGGCTTCTTTGTCGACTACACCCTGGGCAAGGCCACGAAGGACAAGGCCAAGTCAGACAAGGCGATGAAGGACCTCGACGGTTACCGCACCGGCTTCGGCCAGCTCATCAACTCCGTCGTCCCCGAGCTGCCCGCTGACGCCGTCGCCGAGGAGCTCAAGCCCCACGTGGCATCGCTGCTCACCGCCATCGACGCCGCGGTCGCAAACGACCCGACCTTCCAGAGCAAGCTCGCCGACTCCGCGGCGCACATGACCATGACCGGTGCAGTTCTGACCGGCGGCATCGTGGCCAACAAGAAGATCACTGACTGACCTCTCCTCCTTTCGTCAGTCAGCAGAACCGAGGGGCGTCCGGTCGAACCGGGCGCCCCTCGGCGTACCAGCCCTTCTCTCTCCTGGAGCTCGTCATGAAGCTGGCCCTCCGCGGCCTCGTCGCCGCAGGACTCCTGGTCGACGCGTACATCCACTTCGATCTTGCGTCGCAGTACGACCCGATCACGTCCGGCACGGTCAGCCAAGGCGACCTGTTCCGCGTCGAGGCAGTGGCAGCG
Source organism: Sporichthyaceae bacterium (assembly GCA_040004585.1). Lineage (GTDB taxonomy): Bacteria > Actinomycetota > Actinomycetes > JACCUZ01 > JACCUZ01 > JBDUAP01. The sequence goes on along the minus strand of JBDUAP010000005.1, from coordinate 1,068 downwards.
CTGCTCGCGGCCGTGATTGTCGTCGCGTTTCGCCGGCGGGCAACAGACCTGCTCGCGCTGTCCGTCGCCGCGGGCGGGGTGGTCGCGGTGCTCCTCTACCGGTACGTCGATGTCGGCCCCATCGGGCCGTTGCCGTCGATGTACGAGCCGATTTGGTTCGCCGAGAAGTCACTCAGCCTGGTGGCCGAGGCGGTCGCCGCCGTCGCCGCTGCCGTGGTCGCCTTCAGTTCTGGTAGGTCGGCACGATCAGACCGCGAGCCAGCGTATGGAACAGCACGTTGAACGCGACGAAGGTCGGAGTGGCCGACTCGTCCAGGCCGAGCGAGTCCGTGTCGAGGGCGTGCACAGCGAAGTAGTAACGGTGAACCATGTCACCCTCGGGCGGCGCGGCGCCGGTGTAGCCCTTCTCGCCCCTGTCGTTGCGAACGCTGAACGCGCTCGTCGGCAGCTGGGACCCGTCGGGTGCGCCGGCGCCGCGCGGCAGCTCGGTCGTCGAGGCATCGAGTGCTACGACATTCCAGTGCCAGAAGCCGGACGGTGTCGGCGCATCCGGGTCGAAGCACGACACGGCGAACCCACGCGTCTCGGCCGGAAAGCCTTCCCAGCGCAGGTGCGGCGACGTGTTGCCGCCGGATGCAACGAAGTCGCTGGCCAGAGTTTCACCATCACGTACGTCGTCGCTGGTCACCGTAAACGACGGCGCCTTCGGCAGCCGGTCGTAAGGGTCGGGTGCCTGTGGGCGGTCCAGGTTCATGCGTCTCCTCCTCGTCTCGCGTACTGCTGAGAACCCCTAACCCCCCTCCCCGCCCGCAAAACACCCTCCCCTCCCCTTAGCCAGTGATCATGCAGTTTCGGTGTCGCCGAAACTGCATGATCACCGCGTGAGGGAGCGGGGACGGGGACGGTAGGGAGCGGTGGCTGGGCCGAGGCGCGTGACGGCGTCGGCCGCAGCCTCGTTGGCGGACCGCGCGGCGCGCACCGGATCCTCCCCGCGCGCCAGGGCTGCGAGGAATGCCCCCACGTGGACGTCGCCGGCGCCGTTCGTGTCGACGGCTACGACAGTCGGAG
>JBDUAP010000004.1:0-19798 GCA_040004585.1 Sporichthyaceae bacterium | reverse complement strand
AGGAGCAGACCGACAAGCGTGGCCCAGCGCATCGCCTCCGGGGCTGCCGACAACGGCTCGGGGCCGTCGTCTCGCCGCCGCACCGGCACGACCGTCAGCAGTGACATCGCCAGCCGAAGGCCGCTAGGCACGACCGTCCGATGCCGTGTCGGTGCTTCCCGGCTGGTCCCGGTCTGAGACGCCCGCTTCGTCGAACGTCGCCATCTCCGCCAGGATCGCCGCGGCGGCCTTGACCACCGGCACGGCGAGCAGCGCGCCGGTTCCCTCGCCGAGGCGCAGGCCGAAATCCAGCAGGGGCTCAAGGGACAGCCGGCTCAGGGCCAGCGCGTGCGCCGGCTCGCTGGACAGGTGGCCCGCGATCCACCAGTCCGCAGACCTGAAGGCGACGCGCTGCGCGACCAGCGCGCAGGCGCCGGACACCACTCCGTCGAGGACGACCGGGGTACGACGTGCAGCTGCCTGCAGCAGGAAGCCCGTCATGGCCGCGAAGTCGGCACCGCCCGCCGTCGCGAGGAGCTGCAGCTGGTCGCCCAGCGCCGGTCGCGCCCGCCGCATGGCGTCCCGGACAGCCGCGCACTTGCGCATCCAGGTGGCGTCGTCGATGCCAGTGCCGCGTCCGGTGACCAGCGATGCGTCGTTACGGGTGAGTACGCCGACCAGAGCTGCAGCCGGCGTCGTGTTACCGATGCCGAGGTCTGCGGCCACCAGCAGGTCTGCACCTGAGTCCACCTCGCTGTCGACGATCGCCATGCCGGCGGCGAACGCGCGCTCGACCTCGTCGCGCGTCAACGCGTCCTCGACGTCGATGCGGCCGCTGCCACGACGGACCTTGTGCTCTCCGACTGCAGCGGGCAGGTCACTGAGATCGGCGTCCACCGCCAGGTCGACCACGCGCACCTGTGCACCTGCCAACCGGGCCAGGGCGTTCACCGCTGCCCCGCCGGAGAGCACGTTGCGCACCATCTGTGCCGTGACCTCTGCGGGGTAGGCCGAAACTCCCGTCGTGGCAATGCCGTGGTCACCGGCGAACACGACCACCCGAACCTGCTCCAGTGGTCGGGTGGGGCTGCCGCCCTGCACCCCGGCCAACCAGATCGAGAGGTCCTCGAGACGGCCGAGCGAACCGGCCGGCTTGGTCAGGATGGCTTGCCGTTCGCGCGCAGCCATCCGCGCTTCCTCGTCCGGCCGTTCGATGACCGCGGCCAGTCGCTCCAGGACATCGGTCACAGCGGCACCACCCGACCGGCCACGGTCAGCAGGACCTCGTCGGACTCCGCCGCGATCCGCGCGTTTAGCCGGCCGAGCTGGTCGCGGAAGAACCGGCCGGACACGGAGTCGGGGACCACTCCGCTGCCGACCTCGTTGCTCACCGCCGTGACCCGGGCACGCGTCCCGCGCCAGGCCGCGACCAGGTCATCGATGCGGTCGGCGTAGTCGTCGTGCCCGATCGCGTCGCCCAGCCACAACGACAGGCAGTCGACCAGGACGGCGCCGGTGGCGTCGTCGAGCACCTTCGCGACGTCGCGCGTCTCGACGGTGACCCAGTTGGTCGGCCGGCGGTCGCGGTGTGCCTGCACCCGCTCGGCCCACTCAGTGTCCCATTGCTCGAGCTCCGGCCGGGCCGTCGCGACGTAGGTCACCCGCGGCTCGGCCGCTAGCCGTCGCTCGGCCTCCCACGACTTGCCGGACCGGGCACCGCCGAGGATCAGCGTGCGGCGCGGCGTTGCGTCCATCCGCGTCCCTGGTTGCGCGACCCCTCCGGGCGCCGGGATCGATGTACCGTCGGCCACCTGTCGGGCGCCCCACGGTGCGAGCCGACGAGCCAGCTCCGGCGTCGGCGGGTTGCCGTGTCCCAGATGGACGGCGACGACGTCGGTCGTGTCCGTCACCGCGCCGACGTCGCGCAGTCCGGCGATCACGCGCGGGAACGTCTCCAGGTCCAGGTGCCCGGTGCCGTGGTCGGTGACGTCACCGAACGTCTCCTCGAGCAGGACCAGGTCGTACGACGTGTCGCGCAGCGTCTCCACGGTCTCCGTCGGCAGCGGCCCGGTGTCTGTGGCGTAAAGCAGGCGCGCACCGTCCGGCCCGGTCACGTCGTAGATCAAGCAGTCGATCTCGTGCTCCGCGCGGACAGCGGTCACGGCGTAGTCCCCGACGCTCACCCGGTCGCCCGCGGCCAGCGGGACGAGCCGCACCGGGTCGAGCGGTCCGATCCAGTCAGCGCATGCCGCCAGCGCCTCTGCCGGCCCGACCAGGTCGAGCGGCTCGTCCCGGCTCGCCCACCGCCGCCACAGCAACGCGGCGGGGCCGAGGTGGTCGGGGTGGGCGTGGGTCAACAGCACGTGGCGGACGCCGTGCAATGTCCGCCCGGCTCGCAGCGCCGCGCGGGGTGCCTCCGGTCCGCAGTCGAGCAGCAGCACGTCGTCGACGAGTGCGGCGGTGTGCCCGCGGACCTCGCCTGCTGCGGCCAGGGCCTGGCAGGACGCGCAGGTGCAGAACGGGTTCGGCCAGCCGTCGGCCGATCCCGTGCCGAGCAGGAGCACCTCCATGGCTTAGACCTCCGTCGGAGCGAACACGCGTGGCGCCTCGAACGCGGCCCGGCGGCTGGCGCGCCGCAGGGCCAGCAGGACGGGTCGGCCCAACGCCAGCACCAGGATGGCGTTGGTGACACCACGCACCAGGTCCCACCCCAGCGACGTCGCCAGGTCGAACGCTGCGAACCTCGTCAGGTTGTCCGTCAGCGAGTCGCCCGGTACGTAGGACAACGATGACTCCAGGTAGGTGGCGAACGGCCAGAACGACATGTTTAGCAGTACGCCGTACAGGAGGCCGGACACCAGCCCGTATGCCGCGAGCATGAGCACCTCAACCCGGCCCGACGCCCGCGGCAGCAGCCCCGCGAGCAAACCGACCCAGGCGGCGCCGAGCATCTGGAACGGCAGCCACGGACCGACGCCGGCCGTCAGGAGCGCGCTGGCGAACAGCGTCACGGCGCCGAGCAGGAAGCCGAACGCCGGGCCGAAGACCCGGCCGGCGATGAGGAGCAGGAAGAAGATCAGCTCCGCCCCAGTCGAGCCGCCGCCGAGCGGGCGCAGGACGGCGCCGATGGCCGCCAGCACCCCGAGCAGGGCGAGCGCCTTGGCGTCGAGACCGCCCTCGGACACCTCTGCGAGGACGATTGCCAGCAGCAAAGGCAGCAGCAGCACGAACAGCCAGGGTGCGTCGCGGTCGTGCCCGAGGCCGGCGCCCGCATCGACGAACAGCGGCCACAGGAAGGACACCAGCCCGACCACGGACGTGAGTGCGACGGCGATGGCCGATCGCGGCCGAAGCCTCAGCGCGGGCACGTCGCGGACGGGCAGCCTTCTCCCGAGATGCATCACGCCACCTCCAGCGCGTGCGCGATCTCACGGACAGTGAGCCACGGCTGCGGCGCAAGGATCTTCGCCACCTGGGGGGCAAAGATCGGCGACGCGGTGACGACCTCGGCCGTCGGGCCGTCCGCGACCACGTCGCCGTCGGCCAGCACGACGGTCCGGTCGGCGAGGTCGGCCACCAACTCGACGTCGTGGGTCGCGAGCAGCACGGCGTGCCCCTCGGCCGCGAGTGCGCGCAGCACCGACGTGAGCCGCGCCTTCGCGGTGTAGTCGAGTCCGCGCGTCGGCTCGTCCAGCAGAAGGAGCGGCGGCCGGGTGGCGAGCACCACTGCAAGCGCGAGCGCTAGCCGTTGCCCCTCCGAGAGGTCGCGTGGGTGCATGTCCGCCGACACGTCGGGCGCGAGACGCGCGAGTAGTGCAGTCGAGGTGCCCGGTTCGGCACGCGACTGCCGATCCGCGATCGCGCACTCCTCCCCGACGCTGTCTGCGTAGAGGAGGTCACCCGGAACCTGCGGGACGAGTGCTACCTGGCGGACCAGCTCGGGTGCGCGCAACGACGCCGGGTCTCGGTCGGCAACGGTCACGGTGCCGCTCGTCGGTGACGTGAGACCGACAAGGCAGCGCAACAGCGTGGACTTGCCCGCTCCGTTGCGGCCCATCAAGGCGACTACCTCGCCGGCGCGGACCGTCAGGTCGAGGCCGCGCAGCGCCACAGTGTCGCCGTACCGGACGACGAGACGGCGAGTGGCGGCGACCGGAGCCGCGGTGGAGGTCTCGACGCGGTCGGGCCGGGGGAGCGGCGCCAGCCGCTGTCGCAGACCCGCGGATGCCCGTCGCGCGTCGCGCACCGAGAGCGGCAGCGGCGACCAGCCGGCGAGCCGGCCGAGCTCGACGACCGGCGGGACCACCGGCGAGTTCGCCATCACCGATGCAGGGTCACCGATGACCAGTGCCCGTCCATCGCCGGGCACGTGCACCACGCGGTCGGCGTACTGCACCACTCGCTCCAGCCGGTGCTCGGCCAGCAGGACCGTGACCCCGAGGTCGTGGACGAGCCGTTGCAGTGCGGCGAGGACCTCCTCGGCGGCGGCCGGGTCCAGTGCCGAGGTCGGTTCGTCCAGGACGAGCACCCGCGGATGGGCCGTCATGACGGCGCCGATCGCGACGCGCTGCTGCTGCCCGGCGGACAGCGTGGTCAGCGGACGCGCGCGTACGTCGGCGAGGCCGAGCAGGTCGAGAGTCTCCTCAACGCGCCGGCGCATCACATCGGCGGGAACGCCGAGCGACTCCATTCCGTATGCCAGCTCGTCCTCGACGACGTCAGTCACGAAGCCGGCGGCCGGGTCCTGGCCGACGACGCCGACCACGTCCGCGAGCTCGCGCGGCGGATGCGTGCGGGTGTCGCGGCCGGCGACGGTGACCCGCCCGGACAACGTGCCCCCGGTGAAGTGCGGCACCAGGCCGTTGACCGCGCGCAGCAGCGTGGTCTTGCCGGAGCCAGTGCGTCCGACGACCAGACACAGCTCGCCCTCGGGCACGTGCAGGTTCACGTCCTGTAGCGCCGGCGTGGGGCTGCCCGGGTAGCGGACCGAGACCGACTCGAAGCGGATCATGCGGCTCTCGCTGCGGATCTCGGCGCTGCTGCGACCACGGCTTGCGTCACGGGCGGACGCGGTGTGACGACTGCGGGGAGCAGTCCGACGAGGATCCCCACGACGGGCAACAGCGGAAACGTCGGCCAGGCCAGCGGTACGACGGGCGCGATCAGCGCCTGCGAGTCCAACGCACCGGCGGTGATGGCAGCCGTGGCGCCCGTCACCCCGGCCGCCACCGTCAGCCACTCCGCGATCGACCATGTGTCCGGGCGGTAGCGGGTGCGCTGCACCATCCGACCGGCGCTGACCATGCCGGCCGCGGCCAGCGCGAGACCGACCCCGAGCAGCGGCAGCCCGAGCAGGGGAGGGGAGCCGGCGTCGAGCAGACCGTAGAGGCCGGCGCAGACGCCCAGGAGACCAGACAAGGTCAGCGCGGACGCGGCACGTCGTACCGCCGGATGAACAGTTGCCCTTCGGCCGTAGCCACGGGAGTCCATCGCCGCCGCGAGTTCGAGCGAGTGCTCCAAGGCGCCTTCGAGCACCGGGACGGCGACCCCGCGCAGCGCCCGCAGACCGCGATCGTCGCGGCCGCGCAGCCGCCGCGCCTCGCGGACCCGACCGGCGCTGCGGATCAGCTGCGGCGCCAAGGTCATCGCGACGACGACCGCAACACCGACCTCGTAGAGCGCGGCCGGTATGCAGCGGAGCAACCGGGTCGGGGTGACGAGTGCGTTGGCGGCACCGACACAGATGATCACGGCCGCGAGGCGCAGGCCGTCGTAAAGCGCCGCCACCGTCGTCTCGGCCGTGACCGGCCCGCCCAGCCGCACGCCGCTGGCCCATCCCGGCAGGGGAATGTCCGGCAGCGTGAACAGGACAGTCGTCCCCTGGGTAATCCCGAACACCGCGCCCATGACGACCCGGATGACGACGATCACCAGCCCGAGACGGAGGAAGACGCCGTACGCACCCGCCCACGGCGTGGCCGAGCGGCGGGCGACGACGACATAGCCGGCGACTGCCACGACCAACGCCAGCAGCAGCGGGTTGGTGGTGCGACTGGCCGCCGTGGCCAGACCGAGGGCCCACAACCACCAGGCCCCCGGGTGCAGGTGGCGTGGCAGCAGGCCGGTCGGCGTCATGACCGCGCGCCGCTCCGTGACTTCCGTGCCATCCGGTTGGCAGCCCCGCCGAGCGCCCCGATCAGCACCGCCCCGATGGCGATCGGCAACCACGGCGGACCGCCGTCGTCCTTCTTGTCGTTGCTGGCCGCCTTCGTGTCGGCGGTCGGCGTTGCCTTCGGCAGCGCCAACGCGACCTGGGCGTCGGCGGTGGTCGGCGGCACGGTGTCCACCGGCTCGCCACAACCCTGGGCCGGGTAGCTGTCGATGGAGCAGACCAGGCCCTTCTCGATGCGGGCTGTCGCGACCGCGGCGAGGACCTCTGCGCCTGAGGCCGTGGTGTTGACCACAGCGCAGGCGCCCCGGGGCTTGGGCGGAGTCGCACCCGCCGGCGCGTCGTCGCTGAGGCCGCCGTCGAGCACCACGGCCACCCGCTTCTTGCCGGCCGCAGGGTCGGTTGTTGCGCAGATCGCCTGGAAGTCACCGTCGGCGCGGGGCACCCGCGGTGAGCCGGACTCGGCCGTGATGGCGAAGCGCCAACCCTCGGCGGCGCCATCGGCAGGTGCTGTCTGGTCGGGGCCCTTCGTGGCGAACGCCCAAGTCCCGTCTGTCCAGGTGTAGTAGCCCCAGTAGCGGTACGACGCGGCGTGCGCCGGTCCCGCCAAGAGGGAGAGGAACAGCGCAGCGAGCAGGCTGACAAGCAGGGTGGAGCCGGACCGGCGAGCGATGGTCGACATGGGTGCCTTTCAGGGGAGCGATCCGCGACGGTCCCTGGCACGCACCGAGACGACGACGCCCCCGACGCGCAATGCGCGTGGGGGGCGAATGTGTCGGGTCGGTTCGGACCCGGGCTCCGCCCCGCATACCTCGACGGAATGAGTGGAGCCGCTCGCGCTCGACAGGTGCCCCGGCTTGCCGCGGTCGGCGAGAGTTGCTCGTCGATGCGGCCTACGGTTGCGGGTCAGCGCCGGACTTGGACCGGACTTCCCCTGTGCGTGCGCGTATGCAGTTGTGGTGAGCAGGGTCGTACATCGGTGACTAGACCACGGCGGGTAGCGTCGCGTCAAAGGCGCCGTCTACGTCGGAGCAGGGTGGGAGTCCATGTCGTTCAGCTGGCGTTACGAGTCACAGGACGGGTCGGGTGCGACCGCGTCCGGCCTGCCGCAGGAGCGCTTTCCCACCCAGGCCGACGCGGAGTCCTGGATCGGTGAGAGTTGGCGGGAGCTGCTCGACGGCGGCGTGGACCAGGTGAGCCTGCTCGAGGGCGACCGCGTGGTCTACGGCCCGATGAGCCTGCACCCGGCCGAGTAGCCCAAGGCCGATGACGCCGGCAGGTCAACGCCGGCGGCGGGACTTCATCCGCGGCGGTGGGAGCCGGAACCGTCGTATCTGCATGCTGCGCATCAGGGCGTAGGGGACGACGCCCTTGGCGCCCTCGTCGGGATGTATCCGTCGCAGTCTTTTCTTCAGCTGCGTCGAGAGCACGACCGAGTCCACGACGATGAGTACGACGAGGAGCATCCACAGCGCACTGCCGACGAGCTGGATCCGGGGGCTGCTCGTGAAGTTGAGGATCAGGATGATCAGCGCCAGCGGCAGGAAGAACTCGGCCACGGACCGGCGGGAGTCGACCAGGTCACGGGCGAACCTGCGGACCGGGCCACGGTCGCGGGCGGGCAGCAGCTTCTCGTCGCCGGCCTTGAGCCCGTGCATCATCCGGGCGCGCTGCTCGCGTTGCTGGTCGCGGGTTCGGCGGTAGGCCTCCTTGCGGTCCCGCGGGGCGGCCGCTGCGCGGCGCCGACCCCGCTCCGCCTCGCGGCGTTTGGGCGTGGGTCTGCCCTTGCCGCCCTCTCGCGCCGGGGCGGCGGACGGCTCGACCACGTCATGGGTCGAACGGCTGGTTCGTCCGAACATCGCCGCCAACACTAGCCAACCGCAGATCGTTCCACCGCGGCCTCGTCGTTGTGCGCAGGCCGATCTAGGGTGGGAGGAGACCACGCACCCTGTGTTGAACGTTGAAGAGGAGCACCCGGACCGATGAGCGTCATGAAGCGGCTGCAGATGATCTTCTCCGCCAAGGCCAACAAGGCGCTCGACCGCGCCGAGGACCCGCGCGAGACGCTCGACTACTCGTACCAGAAGCAGCTCGAGCTGCTGCAGAAGGTGCGCCGCGGGGTCGCCGACGTCGCGACCTCGCGCAAGCGGCTCGAGCTGCAGACCCAGCAGCTCCAGCAGCAGTCGGAGAAGCTCGAGGGACAAGGCCGTCAGGCACTGGCCGCCGGACGTGAGGACCTCGCCCGCGAGGCGCTGACCCGGCGGTCCGCGCTGCAACAGCAGCTGACCGATCTCGGGACTCAGCACGGGGCCCTGCTCGCCGAGGAGGAGAAGCTGACGCTGGCCTCGCAGCGGCTGCAGGCCAAGGTCGACGCCTTCCGTACCAAGAAGGAGACCATCAAGGCGACCTACACCGCGGCCGAGGCGCAGACCAAGATCGGCGAGGCGTTCTCGGGCATCTCCGAGGAGATGGGTGACGTCGGGTTGGCGATCCAGCGGGCCGAGGACAAGACGCAGACGCTGCAGGCACGGGCTGGTGCGATCGACGAACTGCTCGCGAGCGGTGCGCTCAACGACCCGACCGGCACCGCCAAGGACGACATCTCGTTGGAGCTGGAGCGGATGGCCAGCAGCAATGACGTCGAGCTGGAGATGCAACGCCTCAAGGGCGAGCTCGGAGCGGGGGAGGCCCCCAAGCAGATCGAGGGACAGCCTGCCGCGCCCGCGTCCACTCCGGTACGCAATGCCGAGGAGGAGCAGGCATGATCATCAGGATCCTCGGACAGGGCCAGTACGTCGTGGAGGACCAGGACGCCGGGGAGCTCAACAGCCTGGACGCCGAGCTCGAACGGGCCGTCGAGGCGGGTGACGAGACGGCATTCCGCACCGCGCTGCTCTCCCTTCTCGCCAAGGTGCGCGAGCTCGGGAAGTGCCTCCCGGACGACGACCTCAAACCGTCGGACGCGGCGGTGCCCAGCGACGACGCGACGCTCGCCGAGGTAAAGGACCTTCTGGTGGGCAGCGGCGAGGGGCTGATCCCCGGCTGATGGCCCGTTCCCGGTATCTGCCCGACCGAGGCCTGACGGCCCGGATGGTTTTCACGATGTTCCTGCTCGGCCTGCTCTTCGTGGTGCTTGGCGCCGTACTCATCTATTACTTCAAGGGCCTCGGCCTGATCCTCATCGCCGGTTTCCTGCTGGCGCAGTGGTTCTTCAGCGACCGGGTCGCGCTGTACTCCATGGGTGGCCGGGAGGTGTCACCGCAGGAAGCACCTGAGTTGCACGCCATTATCGACCGGCTCTGCGCTCTTGCGGACATGCCCAAGCCGAAGGTAGCCATCGCGGACTCCGATGTGCCGAACGCGTTCGCCACGGGGCGCAGCCCGAAGCGCGCAGTGGTGTGCGCGACGACCGGCATCATGCGTCGCCTCACCCCGGCCGAGCTCGAGGGTGTCCTGTCCCACGAGCTCTCGCACGTCGCGCACCGTGACGTCACCGTGATGACGATTGCGTCCTTCGTCGGCGTCCTGGCCGGCTTTCTGACCCGGATGGCTCTCTACAGCGGCATGGGCAACCGTCGCGGCAACGACAACGGCGGCGCTCCCGTCGTACTGGTCATCACGCTGGTGAGCGTCGTGGTCTACGCCCTCTCTTTCCTGCTGACCCGCGCCCTGTCGCGCTACCGCGAACTCGCGGCCGACCGGGCGGGCGCCGTGCTCACCGGCCAGCCCTCGTCGCTGGCCAGCGCACTGGTCAAGATCAGTGGCGAGATGGCACGCATCCCCAGCCGCGACCTCCGCCAGGCAGAGCCGTTCAACGCATTCTTCTTCACCCCTGCCGTGGCGCCCGGTTTCAGCCTCTCGTCGCTGTTCTCCACGCACCCGCCGATCGAGCGCCGTCTTGAGCAGCTCGCCCGCATCTCCGCCCAGCTCGGCCAGCCGAGCTGACCGGCGGCCTGTCCATGAGCTGGCTCGACCGTGCCCTCGGCCGTAGCAAGCCGGCGGCTCCCGATCTGGACCAGCTGTTCGCCGTCCCGGACGCCGCGTTGACTCTTGAGTCGGGGATCGGCGTCCACCCGACCGGGCTCGGGTCGGTCAGCTTCCGGGCGGCCGAGGGCGGTGCGTTCGCCTCGCTCACTGACGACGTGCAGGCGTTGCTCGACGCCGATGAGGGTCCCAAGGTCGAGCGCTCCGTGGACCAGTTCGGCTACACCTGGGTGCTCGTGCGCCGTGAGCCCGATGACATGCCGGGGCTGGTCACCGACCTGCACGCGATCAACTCGTCCTTGCAGGACCACGGCTTCGGCCCCTCGCTGCTCTGCTCGCTAATCGGCTTCCGGACCCTGGCAGCTGCGCCGTTCGGCCTGGTCTACCTCTACAAGCGCGGCACGTTCTATCCGTTCGCGCCGACGACGGAACAGCAGCGTGACAACGCCCTCGAACTCCAGGTCCGCGGCCTGCTCTCCAACGACTTGCGGGTCGAACCGGACCTGGCCCGGTGGTTCCCGGTCTGGGGTGCACCGGGGCTCTGAGCCCTCAGCCGGTCCAGGCGCCGATTCGCACCAGCGTCCCGTTGGGGTCGACCAGCGCCGCCTCCCGCATCCCCCACGGCTTGTCCTCGGCGATGGTGAGCCTGGGGATCCCCGACTCCGGGAGATCCACGTCGCGCCAGATGGCCAGCAGGCCATCGACGTCGTCGACGTGCAGGTAGCACATGGCGTTGCTAGTCGACGGGTCGAGGTCGGGTGTGGTGACGAAATGGATCTGGGCCCCGTCGCGGTCGACGATCAGGTAGCCCTCGTCCGGCAGGGCGACCCTGAAGCCCAGGTCGGCGTAGAAGCGACTGGTCTCGTCGATGTCGCGGGCGAACAGGATGGGAACGGTTCTGGCCACCCGGGAGACTGTATTCATGCGCATCCTCGTCGCGCCGGACAAGTTCGCCGGAACGCTGACCGCTGCTCAGGCCGCGGCCGCCATCCGCGCCGGCTGGCTGGCGACCGCACCGGACGACGAGCTGGAACTGGTGCCGCTCTCCGACGGAGGACCCGGCTTCCTCGACGTGCTGGCCCCCGCCCTCGGTGGCGACCTTGACAGCGTCTCCGTCACTGGGCCGCTCGGTGATCCCGTCGAGGCGCGCGTGCTCGTCCGGACGGTGGGCGGGACCAGGACGGCGTACGTCGAGTCGGCCGACGCGTGCGGGTTGCACCTGATCGCAGCGAATCGGAGGGACGCCGGCACCGCGACGTCGTGCGGCGTGGGGGAGCTCGTGCTCGTGGCCCTGGACCGCGGCTGCCGACGAGTCGTTGTCGGAGTCGGCGGAACCGCCAGTACCGACGGTGGCGCCGGCTTGCTCGCCGCTCTCGGCGCCGGGCCGCGCGACCTGCTCGCCGGGGGAGGAGCCGGGCTGATGAACGTGGGCGACGTGGATCTCGGTCCGGCGCGTCGGCGTGTCGAGGGGGTGTCGCTGGTCGCCGCCACCGACGTCGGAGGACCGCTGATGGGGTCCGACGGCGCGGCCCTCGGCTACGCCGAGCAGAAGGGCGCTGACCGAGCGACGCGGGACCTGCTCGAGACGGCGATGCGGGCGTGGGCGACGGCGACCGAGGGCGCCATTGCCGTCCGGCCGGGTGCAGGCGCTGGCGGTGGCCTCGGATACGGGCTGCTGCTGCTCGGGGCGGAGCGGGTTTCCGGCGCGACCATCACGGTCGAGGCGACCGGGCTGGCGGGCCGAGCGGCGACCGTTGACCTGGTGGTCACCGGGGAGGGCGCCTTCGACTGGCAGTCCCTGCGCGGCAAGACCGTGGCCGGGGTGGCACGAGCCGCCCAGGAGGCCGGCCGGCCCGTGGTCGTCCTGGCCGGACGGGTCGAAGTGGGGCGCCGGGACCTCGCCAACGCGGGCATCGACGCGGCGTACGCGATCGACGACCTGCCGGCAGGTGAGGCGGGTCACACGCCCGAGGAGGCGCTCGCAGCGCTGGCTGAGCGCGTGGCCCGCACGTGGTCGCGCTGACTGTGTCACCATGGATAGTGGAATGACCACGCGGGCGACCCTGTTCGCCCAGAGGACGACCCAGCTAACGTGATCAGGAGCCCGCAGATGACCGTTCAGGACGAGACCCAGCAGCAGAGCATCGCGCTCACTGACACCGCCGCGGCCAAGGTCAAGAGCCTGCTCGAGCAAGAGGGTCGCGAGGACCTGCAGCTGCGGGTCGCCGTGCAGCCCGGTGGCTGCTCGGGACTTCGCTACCAGCTCTTCTTCGACGAGCGCTCCCTCGACGGCGACGTGGTCAAGGACTTCAACGGGGTCGGCGTGGTCGTCGACCGGATGAGCTCCCCCTACCTCGGAGGGGCGACGATCGACTTCGTCGACACGATCGAGAAGCAGGGCTTCACGATCGACAACCCCAACGCCGGCGGCTCATGCGCCTGCGGGGACTCGTTCCACTAGTCGCTCAGTTGGTCCTATCCGGGTAGAGAACCGACTCCGCGGCTGCATCGAACACGCGCCGGTCGCCGAGCGGCTTCGCCAGCGTGACGGTCCGCTCGTACCGCTGGGCCATGTCGATGCAGATGTCAGCGATGCGCTTCTCGACCAGACGCAGCGTCACCTCGTCGGCCGACTCCTTGACCACGATGTCGTAGGTGTAGCAGGAGTCGACGCCGCCGTAGAACGTCACGTGCAGAGCGCCACCGGCGTTGGCAGAGGCCACCGAGTCGAACCGTGAGGTCATCGCCGTGGGCTCGACGACGGGTGCCACCGGAGTGGCCGCAGTTCCCGGGTCCGCCGTGCCCGGCGACCCTGGTACGCCGGACCCGGACCCGGACGCTCCGTTGCCCTGATGGGTGGACAGCGGGTCGGCGAGGTAGGCCGGGTCGACCGCAACGATCGCGATCGGCTCCGCCCCGCCCTTGATGTCGAACAGCCATGACGGCACCAGCACGGGTCGCTCACCGGGACCCTCCCAGTGCACCGATCGGCCGAACGTCGCGCCGGTCACCTCCATCGGCCCGCCGCAGCTAGGCCCCGGCGGGACGGGGACAGTGCTCTCGGGGCAGGCCATCAACGGCACCGGCATCGCGGCCAACTGGTCAACCGCCTGGCGCGCCCCGATCACGGGATAATTGTCGAAGGCGCTCGGCTCACCGAGCCAGCCCGACGCCGTCAGGACACCGTCGGCGTCGACGGTCACTGAGGTCGTGAGTCCGGTCGCCGGCGAGCCATCTACGGGCGGGTCGACGCGAACGGTGCGCGAGCTGAGTGCGTTGCCGCGCGTGGTCGCCGGCTCGATGACGGCGTCATCGGCATCCAGCCCGACCGCGGACAGCACCGGCCGGGCCGCATCTCTCGCCGTGGCCTCACTCGGCGGGTTGGAAGGGGTGGGCTGATCCGACGGTTGTGGCGTGGCGCATACCGAGCTCATGGTGCTGTTCGCGCCGCCCGAACCCTCGCCGACGAGCCGGTCCAGGCAGACGTAGGCGCCGGCGCGGGCGAACTGCCATGGGGCGCCGCGGCCGGTGCCCACCCGCAGGACCGTTCCCTGGTCGGCGTTCACGGCCTGACCCGTGCGCACCTGACGGGGTGTCAGGCCCAGTGCGTCGACCAGCCTGCCCGGGTCCGGCCTTGCGGAGGCAAACCGATAGACGCGCGCGCTGTCGGGTCCGGCCGGCAACGTCGTCGAGACGATGACGCGTCCCTTGGTCGAGGCGAAGTCGGCGGCCGCAGGCCCGGCACCGATGCGCAGCAACGGGAGATCAGCCGAGCCGGGAGTGGCTCCGCTGTCGCGCAGGAGATAGGTGCTTCCGGCCACCAGCACCAGCACGGCCGCGCCCGCGGCGAGCGGTGCCACACGTCGTAGGGTCTGGCTCGTCATGCCTCTCTGACGCGGCGTCGCAGCCGTTGGTTCCGCGTGGGGAGGCGGCGGCTCAGTCGCCGTAGGCGTCCAGACCGGAGACCACCGTCAGCGCGCCCTCGGGGATCGTGACCACGCTTCGGGGGGCGGGCATGACCGGGCGGAGTACGAGCAGCTGGCGGCTCAGGTCGACGCAGTCGGCGACCAGGTCGTCGAAGGAGCGGGCATCTACGTCGCCCGGATGGTCCATGACCCCACCGTAGGTCGGTGTCGGCGCGGCCGATAGCCGTACTGGTGAGTAGTGTTGACCCGCCGTTGGACACGTCCATCCGAGGGGACCGCCCGCCGTGCGCATCGCCGTTACCGGCTCGATCGCGACCGATCATCTGATGACCTTCCCGGGTCGCTTCACCGACTCGTTGGTCGCCGACCAGCTGGACAAGGTCTCGCTGTCGTTCCTCGTTGAGGATCTCGACGATCGCCGCGGCGGCGTTGCCGCCAACATCGCCTTCGGGATGGCGTGCCTGGGCCTGCAGCCGGTGCTGGTGGGCGCGGTAGGCCAGGACTTCGACGACTACCGGTCCTGGCTGGAGCGTCACGGGGTGGACTGCGAGTCGGTCCAGGTGTCAGAGCTCAAGCACACCGCGCGCTTCGTGTGCACCACCGACGCCGACCACAACCAGATCGCGTCCTTCTACTCCGGCGCCATGTCCGAGGCCCGTGACATCGAGCTGGGTCCGATCGCGACCCGCGTCGGCGGTCTCGACCTGGTGCTGGTCGGCGCCAACGACCCGGACGCGATGATCCGCCACACCGACGAGTGCCGTCAGCGCGGCATCCCGTTCGCCGCGGACCCGTCCCAGCAGCTCGCCCGGATGCATCGCGACGAGATCCGCCAGCTCGTCGACGGCGCGTCCTACCTGTTCACAAACGAGTACGAAGCTGCACTGACCGAGCGCAAGACCGGCTGGTCTTCCGGCGAGATCCTCGAGCGGGTCGCCGTGCGGGTCACCACGCTGGGTTCCCGCGGTGTGCTCGTCGAACGCAAGGGCGAGGCGCCAGTGCGGGTGACCTGCCCCGCCGAGGACCGCAAGGCCGACCCGACCGGGGTCGGTGACGCATTCCGGGCCGGCTTCCTCGCCGGGGTCGCGTGGGAGCTGCCCCTGCAGCGGTGCGCCCAGATCGGCTCGCTCATCGCGACCTACGTCATCGAGACCGTGGGCACGCAGGAGTACGACTTCGGCAAGGACGCGTTCCTGCGCCGGATCTCCGGAACCTACGGTGACGACGCAGGGGCCGACATCGAGCCGCACCTGCGCAGCCACCGCCGCTGATACCGGCGCCCCTCCGCCCGTGCCGATCGAGCCGCCTGCCGCTGGCTACCGCTTCACCCCCGGCGGGCTGCCGGACGGCGAGGATCTCATCGGGGTCGGCGGCGACCTCGAACCCGGCACGCTCCTCTCGGCATACCGCTCGGGCGTCTTCCCGATGCCGGTCTCGCGACGAGGCCCGATCGGCTGGTGGTCGCCCGACCCGCGCGGTGTCCTGCCGATCGACGGGCTCCGGGTGAGCCGGTCGCTGCGGGCCTCGTGCCGCCGCTACGAGATCAGGGTCGACACGGCGTACGACGAGGTGATCCGCGCCTGCGCGGACGTCCGACGGCCGGGCGGCTGGATCCGGCGCGACATCCGCGAGGCGTACACGAGATTGCACGAGCTGGGATGGGCGCACAGCGTCGAGGCCTGGGCGGGGGACCGGCTGGCCGGCGGTCTGTACGGCGTGGCCATCGGCGGCCTGTTCGCGGGTGAGTCGATGTTCCACCGCGACCGCGACGCGTCGAAGGTTGCTCTGGTGGCTCTCGTCGACCTGCTGAGATCGGCTGGTCCGGCCGGTCGACTGATCGACGTGCAGTGGGTGACTCCGCACCTGGCCGGGCTGGGCGCCCTCGAGTTCGCCCGGACGCGCTATCTCAGCGATCTCAGGCTCGCCCTCGACTTGCCACTGCCGGACCTCCCGGTCCCCCGACGCACGGACGCCCTGCAGTAGGGTTTCGACGTGCTCAGCCGACGGACCAGACCCCTGTTGATGGTGGCCCTCGTGGCCTTCACAGCGACCGGCTGTGCCTCCCAGGACCTGCCCTCGTTCGGGATGCCCGCGCGGGACGTGACCGATCGGGCTCCGACCATCCTGTCGCTGTGGCAGGGGTCGTGGATCGCTGCGCTCACCGTCGGTGCGGTGGTGTGGGGGTTGATCCTCTGGCCGGTCATCTTCCACCGCCGTCGGCGCGGGGACACCGGCCTCCCGCCTCAGACGCGCTACAACATCCCGATCGAGGTGCTCTACACCGTTGTGCCGCTGATCGCGATCGCGGTCTTCTTCTTCTTCACCGTCCGCGACCAGAACGACATTCTCAAGGTCTCGTCCAGCTCCGAACACCAGATCACCGTGACCGGCGTGCGGTGGTCGTGGCAGTTCAACTACACCAGCGACGGCGGCAAGGACGCGACCGTGACGGGCACTCCCGGCAAGCCCCCCACCCTGGTCCTGCCGCAGGGGGAGTCGGTGCGGTTCACCTTGCTCTCCAACGATGTCATCCACTCGTTCTGGGTGCCGGCCTTCCTGTTCAAGCTCGATGTCATCCCGGGCAACCGCAACTCCTTCGAGATCACCCCGAAGAAGATCGGCTCGTACGCCGGGAAGTGTGCCGAGCTCTGCGGGCAGGACCACTCGCGGATGCTCTTCAACGTCGAGGTGGTTGCGCCGGAGAAGTACGACAGCTACGTCGCAGACCTGAAAGCGGGGGCTTCGAAATGACCCTGACCACCCCGCGACCGCAGCTCGGTCGGCCGGCGAACGCCGGCATCCCGGCCCGCCGTCGTGGCGCCATCGTCGTCAGCTGGCTTACCAGCACCGACCACAAGGTGATAGGCAACCTTTACCTGATTACGTCGTTCGTGTTCTTCCTCGTCGGCGGCCTGATGGCGATGGTGATGCGGGCTGAGCTGGCCCGGCCGAACAACCAGTTCGTGTCCAACGACACCTACAACCAGCTGTTCACGATGCACGGCACGATCATGCTTCTCCTGTTCGCGACTCCGCTCTTTGTGGGCTTCGCCAACGCCATCATGCCGCTGCAGATCGGGTCGCCGGACGTGGCCTTCCCGCGGCTCAACATGTTCAGCTACTGGCTGTTCCTGTTCGGCGGCACCATCGCGATGGCCGGCTTCCTCACGCCGGGTGGAGCCGCCTCGTTCGGCTGGTTCGCCTACGCCCCGCTGAACTCCGAGCTGTACTCACCCGGCGCCGGTGCCGACCTGTGGATCATGGGCCTGGCGCTGGCCGGGTTCGGCACGATCCTGGGCGCCGTCAACTTCATCACAACGATCTTCTGCATGCGGGCCCCCGGCATGACGATGTTCCGGATGCCGATCTTCACCTGGAACATTCTGCTGACGAGTGTGTTGGTGCTGATGGCCTTCCCGGTGCTCGCCGCCGCGCTGCTCGTGCTGGAAGCGGACCGAAAGTTCGGCGCCCACGTCTTCGACAGCGCCAACGGCGGCCCACTGCTGTGGCAGCACCTGTTCTGGTTCTTCGGCCATCCCGAGGTCTACATCATCGCTCTGCCGTTCTTCGGGATCGTCTCCGAGATCCTTCCGGTCTTCAGCCGCAAGCCGATCTTCGGATACAGCGGCCTGGTCTTCGCGACCATTGCTATCGCCGGCCTCTCGGTGACGGTGTGGGCCCACCACATGTTCGCCACCGGCGCGGTCCTGCTGCCGTTCTTCAGCTTCATGACCTTCCTGATCGCGGTGCCCACCGGAGTGAAGTTCTTCAACTGGATAGGCACGATGTGGCGGGGGTCCCTGACATTCGAGACCCCGATGCTGTGGTCCGTCGGGTTCCTGGTGACGTTCCTGTTCGGCGGGCTGACCGGCATGATCCTGGCCTCACCGCCCCTGGACTGGCCGGTGTCCGACACGTACTTCGTCGTCGCGCACTTCCACTACGTGGTGTTCGGGACCGTGGTGTTTGCGATGTTCGGGGGTTTCTACTTCTGGTGGCCCAAGCTGACCGGCCGGATGCTCGACGAGCGCCTGGGCAAGATCCACTTCTGGACGCTGTTCGTCGGGTTCCACACCACCTTCCTGATCCAGCACTGGCTCGGGGTGATGGGCATGCCCCGCCGCTACGCCGACTACCTTCCCGGCGACGGCTTCACCACCATGAACACGATCTCCACGATCGGGGCGTTCCTGCTCGGCGCGTCGACGCTGCCGTTCCTGTTCAACGTCTACAAGACCTCGCGCGGACCGCGCGTGGCTGCTGACGACCCCTGGGGCTATGGGCGGTCGTTGGAGTGGGCGACCTCCTCCCCGCCGCCGCGGCACAACTTCGTCGAGCTGCCACGGATCAGGTCCGAGAGCCCGGCGTTCGACCTGCACTACCCCCACGTCGCGGCCATGGACCAGCCCACGCGGAACAAGAATCTCCTGGACCAGGCGCTCGGTGAGCCAGACCTGGAGGACCGCAGGTGAAGATCGAAGGATTGCTCTTCGCCGGCGGAACCGCCTTCTTCTCGATCTCCGCCGTCGTCTACTGGATGATGTCCGAGGAGCCGGCTGGCACGGCCGCGCTGGCCTTCACGGCCGCGCTCGCGTTCCTGATCGGCTACTACATGCTCTTCACCGGCCACCGGATCGACCCGCGACCCGAGGACCAGCTGGACGCCGAGATCGCCGACGGGGCCGGTGAGCTGGGCTTCTTCAGCCCGCACAGCTGGTGGCCGCTGGCGATGGCCGCCTCGGCCGCTCTCGCCTTCCTGGGCATCGTCTTCGGCTGGTGGCTTTTCATCATCGGCGCCGGTGCCGGCGCGCTCTCGGTCACCGGCCTGGTGTTCGAGTACCACCGCGGGGAGCCCGCCCACTAGACCGGCCGAGCCGGTCCGCCGGCCAAACTGCCCCTGCCGGGGGCTCATCTTCGTCCCGACAGGTGCCGATTCGTTATCCACGCCCTGCCTTGATCAAGTGGACGACCGGCAGGGCGCCAGTCACACTGGTGCGGCGTCTACCTCCGACGGACTCGGGGAGACGGGCTGAGGAGGCATGGTGGACGCTCGGGGGAAGAGGCACGCCGCGGCGGCCGCGCTCGCCGCGCTGACTCTGCTGCTCGCCACAGGCTGCCAGTCGCCGGGGACAACCGCGCAGGCCGCTGCCCAGGCCGTTGTCAAGGCGCCGCTCGCGTCCATCAGCGTCGAGCCCGCAGCCGACCTCGTCGGGGTGCGCCCCGATGCCCCCGTCAAGGTGACCGCCTCGAAGGGCAAGCTCACCAGCGTCGTCATGACCGGCCGCAAGGGTCGAACGGTTGCGGGCACCATCGCCGCCGACGGGGCCAGCTGGACACCCACCGGAACCACCCTGGGCCTGAGCACCACCTACACCGTGCTCGCCACGGCGGTCAACGACGACGGCGTCGCCTCCAGCACCCAGTCCGCGTTCACGACCATCAAGCCCAAGGCCCGGCTCACCACCAGCATCTCGCCGCTGAACGGGTCGACCGTCGGCGTCGGCATGCCAATCGTTGTCCGCCTGAGCACCGCCGTGAAGGACCGGGCAGCGGTGGAGCGCGGCCTGACCGTGACCAGCTCCAAGTCGATCGAGGGCTCCTGGACCTGGATCAGCGACCAGGAGCTGCACTTCCGGCCCCGGGCTTACTGGCCCGCCTGGACCAAGGTCAGCGTGCAGGTGCAGCTCAAGGACGTTGAGACCGGCAGCGGTGTCTGGGGAGCCGAGAACCGGACGATCCG
>JBDUAP010000185.1:0-5870 GCA_040004585.1 Sporichthyaceae bacterium | reverse complement strand
TCGAGTCGTACGGACTCGTCCCAGTCCAGGTCCGAGCGTCCGCTGATCTGCCAGAGCCCGGTCAGTCCTGGCTTCACGAACAGTCGCCTCCGGGCGTCCCCTTCGGACGGCAGGTCGGTCGAAGGCAAGGGCCGTGGACCCACGAGCGACATGTGACCGAGAGCGATGTTGACCAGCTGCGGCAGCTCGTCGAGCGATGTCCGTCGCAGCCAGCGGCCCAACGGCGTGACCCTCGGATCGTTCTGCACCTTGAAGATGTGACCGCACGAGTGAGTGTTGCTGCTTGCCAGCTCGGCTCGACGCAGCTCCGCGTCCTGCGCCATCGTGCGGAACTTGAGCATCGTGAACTCGCGGCCTCGCAGTCCCAGCCGCCTCTGTCGGAAGATGGCCGGCCCGGGGCTGGACAAGCGCACGGCGATGCCGACGGACACCAGAATCGGCATGAGGAGCACGATGCTGAGCACCGCAGCCGTGCGGTCCACACACATCTTGGCAATTCGACGACCTCCGGACAGCTCTGGTTCGTCCACGTGGAGCAGGGGCAAGCCACACACCGGCTTGATCGCGATCCGGGGACCGGCGACGTCCATGAGGGCGGGTGCCACAAGGAGGTCGATGCCCGACTGGGCGAGGCTCCACGACAGGCGCCGCAGGGCGGCGCCGTCCATCTCGGGGCAGCTCAGGACAGCCACCGCATCGGCGGCGGTGTCGGCGATGACGGCGTCGATGTTGTCGAAACTGCCCCACACCGGTACCCCGACGTCTGTCAGCTCGGTCGACTGGCGACCGTCCGGGACACATGCGCCCACGACCCGCATGCCGTGATGCGCGTCACGTCTCATCTGTTGTACGAGTTCGGCGGCGGGGTGCCCATGGCCGACAAGGACGACGTTGCTCATGAAGCAGCCGATGCGGCGCCGACGATGAACGAACTTTCGCGCGCCGTAACGACCCAGGAGAGTCAAGGCCGAGGCGAGGGGAAGGGCCATGATCACGTAACTGCGCGCGACGGTGGCGTTCGTGGCCCACGACGCGGTGGCGACGGTGGCCATCACCGCGACGGCCGCCACGAGGATTCTGCGGTATTCCTCGGAGCCCAGCCCGAGGAAGCGCGGTTCGTAGCTGCGCGAGGCCGCCATAGCCGTCAACCACAGCAGCACCAGGGTGGCGGTGAACGCGACCTGTTGCCAATGCGGCTGATTCGCCAGCGGATGGGCCTGGTACCGCGTGTTGGCCGTGAACACCGCGGTCAGAGCGGCCAACGCGTCCAGGGCCACGACAGCCACCACGTAGCTGCGCTCCCACGTGCGTCGCGACGTCCGCACGACCAGCGGGCGCTCGACTCGCCACGCGGCATGCCCAACCTCTTGGATCGCCGCCATGGCGAAAACACCCCTGCCTCCCTGGACTTCCTGACCTGCTTTAGAGCCACTGCTTGAACAGAGACGTTCCCCTTTGGCCTGCAACCTGCGCGCTTTACCCGCCCTTTGCAAGACTTTGGGAAAAGGAATTCCGACTGTGACGAGCCCATCACTGGAAGTGAAAGGACAAATGCGATGCCGGACGCGCCCTTTACCGCGCGGTGGATCGTTGCTGTAGTGGTGCCAGTGTCCTCAGGCCGGTGTTCCGAGGTTTGACCGTCAGGGGAGGGCAGGATGACAGGCTCAGCGGAGTCCCCTCCGGGTGGTGGACTGGACGGGATGGAGCCGTTGCTGTCGGTGGCCATTCCGACGCGTGACCGCCCCGTCATGCTCGAGCGAGCGATCCGCTCCGTGCTGGTGGCGTGCCGAGGACTGGCCGATGCCGTGGAGTTCGCCGTCTCGGACGGCTCCGCGACCGAGGAAACCTCACATGTCGTCTCGCGGCTGCTTGGCCCGTGGCCCGGCGGCTACCGATATGTGAGGAACGAGCCGGCGCTGAGCCTCCCGGAGAACATCAACCGAGTGATCGGGCTCACCACCGCGCCTTGGGTCCTGCAGCTGCACGACGATGACTTCTTGCTGCCGCGGGCCGGTCGGGTCATCGCGGAAACGATCGCGCAGCTCGACCCTCGAGAGCGCGTGTTGTTGTTCGGAGTGGACATCGTCGACGAGCACGGGGTCCGTCGGCGCACCCAGTCTTTCCGCCGTGAGGAACGGCTGGAGCCGCAAGTAGCATTGCATCGCTTGTTGAGCAGGTCTTCGTTCGTCCGTCAACCTGCCATCGTCGTCCACAGATCGGCGTTCGCCGCCGAGGGAATGTACGACACAACCATAGGTGGGTCCTGCGACACCGAGATGTACGTACGCCTCTTCGCCCGCTTCGGCGTGCGGTGCATTCCGCAGACCACCTGCGCTTACACCGTGCACGCTGGCGCAGCCACCGCAGGCATGTGGAACGCGCAGACCATCCGCTGTGTCGACGAGATATTCGACCGGGCGGTCGCGCGACATCTCGTGCCAGACAGATCCGTTCGTCGGTGGGAGGCTGCGTTCGTGAACCAGTTCATCCTCGCCGGCGCCTATCGGAGCCTGCGAATGCGCAAGAGAGGTGAGGCGAACCAAGTCCTGCGACTCTTCAACCTGCCTGAGGTACGGCGTCTCGGAGTCTCTCCGAAGTGGCTGCCGGTCCGCCTGGCCTTCGAGGCGATAAGCCTCGGGGCACGTTCCAGCGCTCCATGACGCAACCGGCTCCCGTCTGGCGCGGACCCGTGCCGCTAGCTCCGCCCTGGTCGCGCGTCGCCATTCTGCTCAGCGCGGCGATGACCGCCGCGCTGACAGTGATGGTGTGGCACTCTCACTCTGTCCCCGAAGTCGACAACTGGGTGCAGCTCAGGGTGGCCGCTCAAGGAGATCGTGACCTGCGCCTCGCCCAGCACGTCACAAGGGCGCTGACGGCCGTGACCATCGCCGCGGCGGTGGCGTCGGTGGCGTACGCGTACTGTGTCCTCAGACGTGTCGACGCGGCCGGTTTGGCTTTGCTCTCGCCCGTGATCACGTTGGTGGCCGAGCGGGGGCTCAAGTCGATCGTCGCCCGCCGCGCTCCCGGTTCGACGGTGTACCACTACCCGTCGGGGCACGTCGCCGTCGCCACGACCGTCGTGATCAGCGTCGTCTTGATCGGGCGGTCGGCGATGTTCCGCCTCTCCAGGCGGCTTGGCCTTTCGCTTGCAGCGAGCGTTCTGCTGCTGTTCATGATTTGGTCTCGCATGGCAGACACGGCGCACTTGTTCACCGATGTCGTGGCCGGTGTAGTTCTGGGCACGGCCGTCACCTTGTTGGTCGCGTTGACCCTCGATCGCGCCGGTCGCGTAACCGCGGACACAGTCTGAGCGACCCGTAGGGCGGGGCTGAGCCCTTCGACGGTCATCGCTTCAACGGGGAGGTCGGCGCGCCGTGCCAGCGCCGACACCGAAGGGGCCCTGCGCCCGCCTGCGACGTCGGACTACCAGGGACAAAGGCAGACCGCCACCGCGTCAGATCCGCGACGATGCTCCGGCTGTCGATACGCGTCCAGCTCGCGTGGTGCCAGCGTGGTGGCCATTCACGTCCACCTTGCCTCCCCGACCGTGCAGCGGGGGACTCGGCCCGCTCCGCCACCACATGAGAGTAGGTGCCCCGCGTGAGGCTGACCTGGAGTGACCGAGTCTATGTCAATGGCCAAGTGGTGGTCCCCGCTGGTGGCCAACAAAAGTCCCCACCTCGCGTGATGGGTTAGGTCTTCGAGCGGCGCCCTCCTGACCTTGTGCGGGCCTCGCGCATCCGGTAGCTCTCGCCGTCGGTGGCGACGACGTTGTTGTGGTGCAGGAGGCGATCGAGCAGGCTGACGGCGGTGCTGTGCTCTGGCAGGAACCGGCCCCATTCCTCGAACGGCCAGTGGCTGCCGATCCCGAGGCGGCGGCGTTCGTAGGCGGCGGCGACGAACCGGAGCAGCTGGCTTCCGGTGGGATCCAGGGGTGCGAAGCCGACTTCGTCGCAGATGATGAGGTCGTTGCGTAGGACTTGCTCGATGAGTTTGCCGACGCTGTTGTCGGCCAGCCCGCGGTAGAGGTTCTCGACGAGCTCGGCGGCGGTAGGACCAGGTCTGGGTCGGGATGCTGCTGGCTGCGAGGTCGAACTGCTCGATCGTCTTGACGGTCGGGAAGCTGGCCTGCTTGGTGCGCAGCCGAGCGTTGCTGGCGTCGCGGGCGAGGATCGCCACGTCGACCAGGGCCCGCAGCAGCTCTTCCGGTGCCCAGCGTTGGGTCTTCGCGGTCGCCAGCATCTCCGGTGCGTCCCGGCGGATCGAGGCCAGCTTGAGCCGGCGTAGCCCGTGCTCGAGATCGGCGGACAGCGGTGCGGGTGTGGTGGCGGCCATCAGGCACCACCGGGCAGGTCATCGGTGAGATCTCTGAGCCGGTAGGCCTGAAGCGGCCGTGATGCCGTGGCGGGTAGTTCGATGACCAGCGCGTCGCCGGGTTCGGTGGGCTGCGCGACACCGGCGCCGGCCGCGAGGATCGACCGGACCCCGCTGGCCCGCCACCGCCCGAACGTGATGGCCCGCTCGAGTGCGGCGCGCAGTGCCTCGCGGCCGTGCGCCGCTTCGAGGGCGGCGAGCTCGGTGAGCTCCTGGCCGAGGCGGGTGTTCCCGGAGGCGGCGGCGTGCCGCAGCCACTGCTCCGCGACCGGTCCGAGTGCCAGGAAAGCCGGCTCCGCAGCGGTTCTCGGGGTGACCTTCCGCGTCGGGGTGTTCGGCCGTGACCGGCCGTAATGCGCATCCAGCACGCTGGTCTCACCCGGTGCAATCAACGGGTGCTCGGCCAGCACCTCCCCGGTGCCCGGGACCAGGATCGTGACCCCGGTGGGGCCGGCCACCACCTCCACGGTGTTGCCGAGCATCCGGTTGGGCACCGAGTAGCGCGCCGACCCGAACCGCACGCACGAGTGCTTGTCGCCTTGCGCAGCTCCCGGCGGCCCCCGAACAGGCCCGAGGGAAGCAGCGACGGCAACCCGGCGAGCAGCCGACCTTCGACCTCGGCGAGACGCTGCGCCGGGACCGCGGCGATCTCAGAGTGCCTGACGCCGTTGACCTCCTCGCACCAGGCAGCTGCTGCAGCGTTCGCAGTGGCGATGCCGGGGATCTGCTCGCCAAGTGCGTCGAGCGGAACCATCAAGTCGCGCTTCGCGTAACCGACGAGGTTCTCCACGATCCCCTTGCTCTCGGGGTCCTTGGCGTGGCAGAAGTCAGGCTGGAACCAGCAGGCGGAGGATGTGCTGGCCGAGCTCGCTGCTGCGCTGCGGCAGGCCGACATGCTGTGGCCCCGTCACGACGACGAGGACTTCGTCGGGCTGCGGGCACTGGCCTGGGCACGCTGCAGGGACCACCTCGGGGACTGGCCCGAGTGGGGGACGCTGCCGGAGGCGGAGCGGGCCGCGCTGATCGAGGACTTCGTCGCGACCGCCGGACTTGGCGACGACGACGTCACCCGGTCCCTGGCCGACCTGTTCCTCGACTACGGCGACGGCTATATCACCGCCGGGGCGCTGGCTTGGCACGGACCGTTGTATCGGTATGCGGCAGACTGTATGTCGGTCCGGCAGGGCAACTCCAGCGTCATCGTCGTGCCGCTCGGTGGGGCCGCGCGGCGGTTCGGTGAGACCCGCATGGCCGGCGCGTGTATCGGAGCGAGCTCACCTCGACGGGTCGATCTCACGTTCGCGTTTTGGCGTTCGGTCACCGCGTGTCGGTTTGTCTGCCGGCCCTGGGGTGGCGGGTCGAGCCTGGCAGTTGGTTGTCTCCGAGTCGTTACGACGACTGGGGGGACAGGAGTGCGAATGGCCGGTTGGTGACACGGTCTGGGGCGCCACGCCGGGCGGTGCGTTCAGGCGACGGCGAAGTGCGCGCGCACCCTT
>JBDUAP010000184.1:0-5874 GCA_040004585.1 Sporichthyaceae bacterium | reverse complement strand
CCCGTCATCGTGATGATCAGCCGTCGGGCCCAGAGGTAGTCGCTCGGTGGTCGCCGCCACCAGCCCCACGCCAGGAACAGCGCGGTGATCGGGAAGTGGACGCCGACGTAGTACCAGTTGGCAGCCTCGACCACGTCGGGCCAGCGCAGTGCCCACTGCTGGAACAGCATCTCGTTGGGGAACCGGAGGAACCGTTCCATTTCCCAGACCCCGGTGGCGTTCATCATCGCTGCGTGCACGTGGCTGGAGATCAATGCCCGCCCGAAGCGGTAGACAAGGAAGAGCGATGTGAGCAGCAGGGTCTCCCGGAGGGGGTTCGGCCGGGTGCCGCTGACGGCCGCCCGGGACGCGCGGAAGAACATCCAGGAGGAGGCCGAACGAGGCATGAGCGCCGTCGCCGGGGCAGGGCTGCGCATGCCCAAGGTTCGCACGAAACCGGCCCCGGCTGCAGCCGGAATCGCGGACAGAACCCGTGTCAGCTCAGGCGAGCAGCTCGACGATCCCGGCAAACACCCTGGGTAGGCGGCTGGCGGCGGGCACGATGTGCGGCCGGACCGCCTGCACCTGCGATGCCCGCAGCAGTGCCCCCGTCAGCAGCCGGTACCGCCGGGTTGCCCGCCGCCAGGCCTGCTCGTAGTCCTGCGGCCGGCCGGTGACCAGCGCCTCGACGGCGGCGGCGGCGGTCGCCAGCCCGGTCGCCAGCCCCTCCCCGGTGAGCGCGTCGACATAGCCGGCAGCGTCACCCACGAGGAGCACCCGGCCGCTGCGCCTCGCCGTGACGTCCTGGCGCAGCGGACCAGCCCCTCGGAGCTCGCTCAGCGCAACCGCCCCGCTGAGGCGGTCCACAAGGGCGGGGAACTCGGTCAGCACGTCCTCGAACCGGCGCCCCTGCCCGCACAACGCCGCGACCCCCACGACATCGTCCGCGACCGGTGTCACATAGGCCTCAGCGCTGCCCGACCAGTGCACCTCGACCAGCTCGGTCCACGCGGGCACGCGGAAGTGCCTGCGCTGGCCGAACCGTGGCGCCCCGACGATGCTGCGGTCCAGGCCCAGCACACGTCGTACCGGGGAGTGCAGGCCGTCCGCGGCGACCAGCCAGCGCGCCCGCAGACCCGCGGCATGCACCTGGTCAGACTCCTGTACGACGTCATCAACCCGCCCGCGTACCTGCTCCACGCCCAGCTCGTCAGCGCGGGCGAGCAGCGCGGCATGGAGGTCGGTCCGGCGTACGCCCAGCCCGGGGCCCGCGCGGAACCGCGCCTCGGCAGTCCGGGTGGGCGAGAGGTAGCGGATGCCGTGGAACGCCCGCCCGGGCGGATGCACACCCAGTTCGCGGAGCCTCTCCACCGCCCCGGGCATCAGCCCCTCGCCGCAGGCCTTGTCGACGGGGGCCGTGCGCGGCTCGACAACGGTCACCGACATGCCCGCGAGACGAGCGCAGATAGCGGTAGCCAGCCCGATCGGTCCACCACCGGCGACGATGAGGTCCTTCACATCGCGGCCGCGGCCAGGGCGCGGTCCTCCGTCCGGATCCGCACCGTGAGCACCATCGAGTTCAGCAGGGTGAAGCAGAGCGCCGTGATCCAGGCGCTGTGCACGAGCGGGAACGCGATGCCCTCTGCAGCCACCGCGATGTAGTTGGGGTGCCGCAGCCATCGGTAGGGCCCGCCCTTGACCAGGGGCAGGCCGGGGATGACGACCACCCGAGTGCTCCACCGCTGCCCGAGAGTCGCGATGCACCACCACCGCAGCGCCTGGCTCGCGAGCACCACGGCCAGCATCGACCAGCCCAGGGCAGGCACGAAGGGCCGGTCCAGCACGAACACTTCTGCAACGCAACCGGCGCCCAGCCCGACCTGCAGGGCCACCATGACCGGGTAGTGGCCCCGACCCGACTCGACCCCGCCTCGCGCCATCGCCCAGCGAATGTGCCGTTGTGACACGACCAGCTCAGCGACCCGTTCGAGGACCCCGGCGAGGACCAGACCGAGATAAAGGATGGCGCTGCTCATCGTCGCCCGCCCGTCACCACCGGAGCAGCACCAGCTCGGCGCAGAAGCCCGGTCCCATCGCCATCAGGACACCGTGCGAACCCGGCTCCGGCGGCGGTTGTTCGAGGGTGGCAGCGAGCACGTGCAGGACCGACGCCGATGACAGGTTCCCGACCTCGGCGAGCGACGCCCAAGTCAGGTCGAAGGCTCCCTCCGGTACGGCGAGGGCGCGCTGCATCGCGTGCAGCACCTTGGGGCCGCCCGGGTGCGCGATCCAACGCGCGATGTCCGCAGCCTTCAGGTCGCTGTCCTCGAGGAAGCCCTGGACGTCCTGGCCGAGGTGCTCCTCTACGACATCGGCGACGCTCGCCGCGAGCACGATGCGGAACCCGCTGCCGCCGATGTCCCAGCCCATCACCCGCTCGGTGTCGGGGTAGAAGCGACTCCGCGTCTGGACCACTTGGGGCGCGCGGTCAACGCCCATCGTGTGGGCTCGCCTCTCGCCGACCATCACCACGGCCGCGGCGCCATCACCGAACAGGCCGCTCGCCACCAGGTTGGGCAACGAGCCGTCGGCGCGCTGAACGGTCAGCGAGCACAGCTCGACGGTGAGCAGGACGGCGACTCCATCCGGGTCGCCGCGGAGGTAGTCGTGGACGCGCGCGATGCCGGCGGCGCCTGCAACGCAGCCCAGACCAAAGATCGGCACCCGTCGTACATCCGTGCGCAAGCCCAGCAAGGGCACCAGGCGCGCGTCCAGGCTCGGCGCCGCGATCCCGGTCACGGACGACACCATGATCAGGTCGACGTCGCGTGGCTCGAGGCCGGCGGCGCCGAGGGCCTGCGACACCGCCTGGTAGCCCAGATCAGTTCCGACGCGGATGAAGACGTCGTTCGCGGCCCCGAACCCGTCGAGAGCGGGATAGTCGGCAAGGGGCAGCGCCAGATGCCTGGTGCGAACCCCCGTTGCCTCGTGCAAGCGCTCGAGCACCCGCCGGTCGGACGGGTCGGGCAGGACCAGCTCCCCGAAAGCCGCGGTGATCGTCGCCTGGTCGTACCGGTGTTCGGGCACAACCGGCAGCACAGCGACGATCCGGCTCATCCGTACGTACCGGTGTTCTCGGCCATTCGGCCCATGTGACCACCCGATCGAGTCATTTCCACAACAGTTAGGCCACACGCTTTCAGATGCGGGTTGACCAGCCGACATTTGGTGGAGAATAGGAACCGACCTAGATCACCGGAAAGCCGTGTCCCATGTGCTCGCACCAACCGCAATGCCCGCCAGCTGAGGCTCCAGACCGGGATGCCGCCCACACCGTTGCCTTTCATCCCGAGCAGGGGTGGAGCCTCCTGTGCAACGGCGTGCTTCTCTTCGACGACACGGGTGAACTCCTCCCCGACGGCCGAGTGATCAACCCCCACCGGCCCACCGACGTCCACGCCGAGTCCAACGCAGCCTGATCCTTCGCGGTTCCATCAGCCGTTGGCGTAGTCGCTGACCGGCGGGCAGCTGCAGACCAGGTTGCGGTCCCCGAAAGCACCCTCGATGCGCCGAACCGGCGGCCAGTACTTCGTCCCCGGCGTCACTCCGACCGGGAAAACCGCCTCGGTTCGGCCGTAGCCGTGGTCCCAATCCCCAACCAGTGTCGCTGCTGTGTGTGGCGCATTGCGTAGCGGGTTGTCCGACCGGTCCATGTCGCCCGCACCGACCCGGCCGATCTCCTCGCGGATCGCGATCATCGCGGCACAGAACCGGTCCAGCTCTGCCAGGTCCTCGGACTCTGTCGGCTCGATCATCAGGGTGCCGGCGACCGGGAACGACATCGTGGGTGCGTGGAAGCCGTAGTCGATCAGTCGCTTCGCCACGTCATCAACGGTCACGCCGGTCTCTTTGGTGATGGCCCGCAGGTCCACGATGCACTCATGCGCGACGAGACCGCCACGTCCGGTGTAGAGGACGGGGTAGTGCGGAGCGAGCCGGGCAGCCATGTAGTTGGCGTTGAGGATGGCCACCTGGGTCGCTCGGGTCAGCCCTTCCGCGCCCATCAGGCGGACGTAGGCCCACGAGATCGGCAGGATTCCGGCGGAGCCCCACGGCGCCGCGGCGATCGGGCCGACGCCCGTCTCCGGTCCGGCAGCCGGCTGCAGTGGATGGTTCGGCAGGTACGGCGCCAGGTGGGCACGCACGCCGACAGGGCCGACGCCGGGGCCGCCACCACCGTGCGGGATGCAGAACGTCTTGTGCAGATTCAGGTGCGATACGTCCGCACCGAACGAGCCCGGGCGCGCCACCCCGACCAGCGCGTTGAGGTTGGCGCCGTCGACGTAGACCTGTCCCCCGACGCTGTGAACCAGGTCGCACAGCTCGCTGATCTCCTGTTCGAAGACGCCGTGCGTCGAGGGGTAGGTCACCATGACGGCGGCCAGGTCGTCGGCGTGCTCCTGCACCTGCGCCCGCAGGTCGTCCATGTCGACGTTGCCCTCGTCGTCGCAGCGCACCACCACGACGCGCAATCCGGCCATCACGGCCGAGGCGGCGTTGGTGCCGTGCGCACTGGAGGGGATCAAACAGATCATGCGCTCCGTCTGACCATTGGCCCGGTGGTACGCGCGGATGGCAAGCAGCCCTGCCAGTTCGCCCTGGGACCCGGCGTTCGGCTGCAGCGACACCGCGTCGTAGCCGGTGATCTCGGCCAGCCACGACTCGAGCTGCCCGATCAGGTCGACGTAGCCCTGCGCCTGCTCGATCGGAGCGAACGGGTGGATGGCTGCGAACTCCGGCCAGGTGATGGGTTCCATCTCGGCGGTCGCGTTCAGCTTCATCGTGCACGAGCCCAGCGGAATCATCGTCCGGTCCAGCGCGAGGTCCTGGTCAGAGAGGTGACGCAGGTAGCGAAGCATCGCCGTCTCGGAGCGGTGCAGGTGGAACACCGGATGCGTCAGGAAGTCGCCGGTGCGACGCAACGCCGATGGCAGCGCGTCCGCAGCATGGCCATCGATGTCGTCCGCATTCGCCTCGGTCGCTCCGAACGCTGTCCACACCGCAGTCAGCTCGGCGCGAGTGGTGGTCTCGTCGGTGGAGGCGCCGACGTGGTCGGCATCGACAAACCAGAGGTTCACCCCCAGCTCGCGGGCAGCCTCGACGACAGCGGCCGCGCGCCCAGGAACCTTGACCAGTAACGTGTCGAAGAACTCGTTGTGGACGATGGCGGTGTCGGCGAGCCCGGCCAGCCCGGCCGCCAGCACGGTGGCGTAACGATGGGCCCGCCGGGCGATCGCCGTGAGCCCTTCCGGGCCGTGATAGACGGCGTACATCCCGGCGATCACGGCGAGCAGGACCTGCGCGGTGCAGATGTTGCTTGTCGCCTTGTCCCGGCGGATGTGCTGCTCGCGGGTCTGCAGAGCCAACCGGTACGCCGGGTTGCCGTCCACGTCCTTGGACACTCCGACGAGACGGCCAGGCATGTTGCGCTCCAAGCCTTTGCGCACCGCCAGGTAGCCGGCGTGCGGGCCGCCGAAGCCGAGCGGCACCCCGAACCGCTGCGTGGTGCCCACGGCGATGTCGGCGCCCATCTCCCCCGGCGGCGTGAGCAATGTCAGGGCGAGCAGGTCGGCGGCCACCGCCACGATCGCGCCGCGGTCATGCGCGGCCTGCACCAACGCGGACCAGTCCCGGATCTCACCGGTCGCTCCCGGGTACTGCACCAGCACGCCAAACACGTCGCCGTCGGGGAGCCCGTCGGCGTCGAGGTCGGCGACGACGACACCGACACCCAGTGGCTCGGCCCTGGTCTGCACGACCGCCACCGTCTGCGGAAGGCAACCCTTGTCGATGACGAACACGGCGTCCTGCGCGGCCTTGCTGGTGCGCCGGGCC
>JBDUAP010000003.1:0-19819 GCA_040004585.1 Sporichthyaceae bacterium | reverse complement strand
GACGAAGCGACCAGGAGGCGCAGATGCACGTAGACCTGAAGGCCAGGGTCGACGGCAGCGTGCTGCTGCCTGGCGAGCCCGGATATGACCAGACGCGCGCCATCTGGAACGCGGTCATCGACCATCACCCGCAGGTCATCGTCCGGGCGTCGACCGTCCGCGACGTCGTCACGGCGGTCCGCACTGCCCGTGAGCAGGACCTCGAGATCGGCATCCGCGGCGGTGGTCACAGCGCGGCCGGGCACGCAGTCCCCCACGACGGGCTGATGCTCGACCTCGCCCCGATGGGTGGAGTCCGCATCGATGCGGCACGCCAGACGGCGTACGTGCAAGGGGGTGCCCTCCTCGGGGCATTAGACCTGGCCTCGCAACGATTCGGGCTGGCCACCACCGCGGGCAACGTGTCGCATACCGGTGTCGGCGGGCTCACCCTCGGCGGAGGCATGGGTTGGCTGGCCCGGCAGTGCGGGCTTGCGTGCGACAACGTCGTGTCCTTCGAGGTGGTCACCGCCGACGGCGAGGTCGTGCGTGCCAGTGCCACCGAGCACCCTGACCTGTACTGGGCTCTGCGTGGGGGCGGCGGGAACTTCGGCGTCGTCACCGAGTTCGAGTTCTGCCTGCACCCCACCGGCACCGAAGCGCTGTCCGTCGAGGTCGACTTCCCGCTCGAGCAGGCTGCGGCTGCGATCCGCGGCTGGCGAGACCTGAACGCAACGGCACCAAGGCAAGCGACCTTCACCGCGGGGATCGGCGGCGGCGCGGTGACCCTCGGCTACGTGTGGGTCGGGAATCCGGAGGCTAGCCAGGAACTCGTCGCCCCGATCCGCGCGCTCGGACGTCCTATCGCGGAACGGATCGTCGCGTCGACGTACGTCGGGCTGCAGACACGTGACGACGTGGTGGACGGCCACGCATGGCGCCGCTATGCCAAGGGGCACTACTTCCGCGAGCTCACCGACCAGGCGATCGACGTGCTGCTGGCCGTGACGGAGGCCGGCCCGTTCGCGCCGGGAGTGGGATTGCAGGCGCACGGCGGGGCGATTGACGACGCGCCTGAGGACGAGACCGCGTTCAGCCACCGGGACACGCTCTTCGAGCTCGGCGCCAGCACCGGCTGGACTGATCCGGACGAGGATGAGGACCGCATGGACGGGGCACGCAGCTTCGCCGCCACGATGGCGCCGTTCGCGAGCGGCGTGTACGTCAACATGCTCACCGACGAGGGGCCGACCGGCGTCAGTCGCGCGTACTCACCGGCGAAGTTGGCCCGGCTCACCGCAGTGAAGGACAGCTACGACCCGGAGAACGTCTTCCACCTCAATCACAACATCAAGCCGTCCCGCATCGCGGTCGGCGGCTGACTAGAGCAGCTCCGCGATGAGCGCCGCCGCCCTTGCCGCGCCGTCGGTCTCGACCGGTCGGTAGTCGACCTCTCGCCCGATCTCCTCCGCGATCGCCTGCGCGATCACCCCGGCATCGGCTGTCTCGAAGTCCATGGCCCGGCCGGCGCCGTAGTTCGCGAGCCGGTGGCGCACATGGAAGTTCTGCTCGAAATGGTGGCGGAGCGGAAAGTAGAGGAACGGTCGCTGGTTCGCCGCCAGCTCCATCGATGTCGTCAGCCCGCCCTGCACGACAGCGAGGTCGCACGCGGCGAGGTGCCGATACAGGTCGGGAACGAAGGGACGGAGCTCGAGACCATCACTGCCTGGCAGGGTCGCCGGATCGATGCGCGGGCCTGTCACGACGATCATCCGCAGTGCCGGGATCCGTTGCTTGGCCTCGGGAAACGCCTCGATAACGCGACGCAACAGGGCACCGCCGACCCCCGAACCCCCGACCGTGACGATGCAGATCTGCTCGTCGGCGCCGTAGCCGAGCTTGGAGCGCAGCGCCTCACGGTCGGCCAGCAACTCGGGGTCGAATCCGGTCACATAACCCGTGAAGTCGTAGTGCTCCTCTGTCCAGTCGCGGATCAGCGGCAGATCGGGGCCGAACGAGTCGGGTACGACGTCACCGGCATTGCCCACAAAGAGCGCACGGTCACGAAGCCGCGGGAAACGGGCGATGTGTTCGATCATGTCTGCGTTGTAGTCAGCGGTGAGGAACGACTCCCGCTCTCCCCCGTCCGGCATCGGCAGCCAGCCGACGAAGTCCGTCAGCCAGACGTACGGCGTCCGCTTCTGCTCCGGGTTCTCGTGAAGGTAGTAGTCGAGCTCCCATGCCTCGTCGCCGATCCACAGGTCGTACGGCTCGTCGCGGACCAGGTCGTGGAAGACCATGAAATTGGCCAGCAGGATCTCGTCCATGCGACGGATCGCCTGGAAAGCGTGCAGGTCGTGCTCGGCGCTCTCGCTCTCGATGTGGCTCGACTCGTTCGCGAGGTGCGCACTGGCGGGATGGATGCGCTCGCCGTGCGTCTCGAGCACGCGGGTGACCGGGTTCTGGGCGAGCCAATCGATCTCCAGGTCGGGGTGCAGTTTGCGCAGCTCTGCCGCGATCGCCACGTCGCGCTGCGCGTGGCCGAGCCCGATCGGCGAGGAGATGTACAGCGCCCGCTTGCGCCGCGACCTGCCACGACTCCACCGCTGCGAAGGAGCTGGCGGGCACGCGAAGTCACGCAACAGCAGGTTGACCTTCACCGGATCCCGGGCGTGCGGCGCATGCCCGGAGCCCTCGAGCAGCACCAGCCCGCCGCCGGTGTGCTCGGCGAGTGCGACGCCACGCGTCGAGGACGAGATCGCATCGTCGTCCCCGTGGATGACCAAGACGGGGCACTGCAGCCTCTTGGCCACGTCGCGCAGCTCGTCAGGTGCCAGGACCGGTGCCTCTCCCGTGAGGACGAGCGTCTCCCCCGTCGTCTCAAGGCCCCAGCTGACGGCGTCTTCGATCGCCTTCGTCGAGTGTGGTTCGGAAAAGACCTT
Organism: Sporichthyaceae bacterium; assembly: GCA_040004585.1. Lineage (GTDB taxonomy): Bacteria > Actinomycetota > Actinomycetes > JACCUZ01 > JACCUZ01 > JBDUAP01. The sequence continues at coordinate 16,898 of JBDUAP010000003.1, read as the reverse complement.
CGAGAAGAAGAACTCGAGGAAGCCCTGGTAGTCCCGCAGCCAGTAGTGCTTGTTGTACTTCGCCCAGCCCTCGTCGGAGTCGAGGGCCTCGTTCCACGGATCCACAAGCCGCTCGGTGAGTGGGTCACCACCACCGGCGTACGCCGGACCGATGAAGACCGCCTTGTCGACCCGCTCGGGGTGCTCGGCGGCCAGAAGCAGACCTCGCTGGGCCCCCATCGAGAAGCCGACGATGACCGCCCGGTCGGTGCCGGTCGCGTCCAGCACCGCAAGCGCATCGGCGGCGTACTCGGTCTCGGCGTACGCCGATGCCTCGGTCGGCCGGTCCGAGCGGCCGTTGCCTCGGCCGTCGAAGGTGATGACCCGGCAGTGCCGCGCCAGGTAAGGAATCTGCATCTTCCAGTGGCGCGCGTGGATGATCGTCCAGGTCGGCAGCAGCAGCACGGTCGGCTGGCCCTCGCCGTATACCTCGTAATGGATCCGCACGCCGTTGCGCTCGACGTACCCCTCCGTGTCGGGGTAGCGGGCACGCGACTGCTCGGTCACGACGCCAGCCTCCGCTCCACCCAGTCCAGCAGCTGCTGGTGTCCTTCGGTGATCCCCGACAGGCGATCGAGCATGATGCCCTCGTTGAATGTCATGACCAGGCTGACGAGCGCCTCGAGTGGCATCTCGATCCCGTAGTGCTCGCGCGGCTCGGCGAAGGCGTCCATCAGGACGGCGCGCCACTCCGCGTGCACGGCCGCCAGGTGCTCGCGCAGCTCGGGCCGGTTCCAGGCGAGAGCTTGGAGTTCGAGCCAGATCTTCTCGTACGCCGAGTCGTCGCTCACCAGGTAACGCATCGCCGTACGCCACTTCTCGAGAAACGGCAGGTCGGCGGCGTAGAGCTCGCGCTGTCGACTGATGAGCCGCTCGGTGAAGCGCTCGAGCGTGCGGACGAGCAGATTCTCGACCGAGCCGAAGTAGTAGTGGACCAGGCCGTGGTTGACGCCTGCCTCCTCGGCGAGGCGCCGCGTGGTGACGCCGGCGTGACCGGCGTCGACGAGCACCCGCTCGGCCGCGTCGAGCAGCGCCTCCTCGGCGGTCGAGCGCGCGGTCGAGACGGTCATCAGGTCCACGCCCATAGCGTGTTCACGATCTTCCAGCCGTCCTCGGTCCGCGCGAGCTGGACGTACTCCCGATAGACGGCAGAGCGCACCGTCACGTTCGCGATGGCCCCGTGGACGTCCTCGACTTTCACGTCGATCTTCCGGTCGCCTGGGTCGCGCTCCCGTCCCACCCCGCGCCCGGTGGCGTCGACCATCCACGCGGCGGTCGTCTCGTCGAGCGACTGGCCGTCCGGCTCGAGGGCTCGCTTGGCCAGGTCGGGGTGCAGGGCGCGCGCCATCCGGGTCGCGTCCCCGTCGAACCAGCCCTCGAAGTAGTCGAGAACCGCGGCCACAACAGCCGCTTCCGCTGCCGCCCGCTCGTCGACGGTCATATCGGCCTCCGGCGGAGTCTTAGTCGAATGTCTAAGTCAGACGACTAAGTGAAGTGCCATCAGGTGGATTCGTCAACCCCCCGGAACGCTGACAGCTGTCAGGTGAAAGACCTGCGCTTGCTCGGGCCCGAGGTTCGGCATCGTCAATCCGACAACGCCGAGGAAGGCGCCGGAGAAGGTCGCAGAGCGCTCCGGTCGCGGCCACCAGCCCGGCGGATCGGGTTGGATCGCGAACGGTTGCCGACCGGTGTCCACGACCTGTACCGCGTAGACGGCTTCGGGATCCAGTCCGGGCAGCCGGGCTGGTCCCGGCACCTCCGCGGCGCGGGTGGCCAGCGAGACGTAGGCGAACAGCGCTTCGGACTTGTCCCAGGCAACGACCCCGTGGATGGAAGCGGCCGGATCGGGATGGTCGGCATGCACGACGTCGCCTGTATGCAGGAGGCCGCGGTGCTGCTTGTAGGTCTCCACCAGCCGGGACAGCGACGCGCGTTCGTCATCGTCGATCGAAACGATGTCCCACTCGATGCCGAAGTGGCCGAACAGCGCGGTGGCTCCCCGGAACGACAGGTCGTGGGTGCGTCCCGTCGTGTGCGAGCGAGCCGGTCCGACGTGGCTGCCGACCAGCTCGGGGGGCAGCAGCAGCTGGGTCCACCGCTGGATCGTCTGGCGTTCCAGCGCGTCGTTGGTGTCACTGGCCCAGACCCGGTCGGTGCGCGCGAGGATGCCGAGGTCAACCCTCGCGCCGCCGGATGAACAGGACTCGATCTCCACACCCGGGTGTCGGGCTCGCAGTTGGTCGAGGAGTCGGTAGACAGCCAAGGTCTGGGCTCGCACTCCCGGGCGGCCGTCATGACCGGCATCGATCAGGTCGCGGTTGTGGTCCCACTTGAGGTAGGCGATGTCGTTGTCGGCCAGGAGCGTGTCGAGCTGGCCGAACACGTGGTCGAAGGCGGCCGGGATCGCCAGGTCGAGGACCTGCTGACCACGCCACGAAACCGGGAGGTCCTCCCCGGCTTGCATGACCCACTCGGGATGCGCCCGGTAGAGGTCGGAGTCCTCGTTCACCATCTCGGGCTCGACCCACAGCCCGAACTCCATGCCGAGCCCGCGGACGTGGTCGATCAGCGGCGTCAGGCCGTTGGGCCAGACGTCCGGATCCACCACCCAGTCACCGAGGCCGGCGCTGTCGTCGCGGCGCGCGAGGAACCATCCGTCGTCCAGCACGAACCGCTCGACGCGGACCTCCGCCGCTACGTCGGCGAGGTGGGTCAGCCCGTCGAGGTTGTGATCGAAGTACACGGCCTCCCACGTGTTGAGGACGGCGGGGCGGGGTCGGGTGGGGTGGTTCGCCCGGCCGCGCACGTGACGGTGCAGCCGCCTGCTGATGCCGTCGAGGCCGGCGTCGGACCACACGGCTAGGACATCGGGTGTCCGGTAGCTCTCATTCGGTCCGAGCACGACCTCGTCCGGGTGCAGGAGTTCCCCGGCGCCCAGCACGGCCCGACCGTCCGGGCGCCGCTCGGCGTACGACGTGTGGTCACCGCTCCACGCGACGTGCGCTCCCCACACCTCGCCGTGCCGGTTGCCGAAGCCTGGGGTTCCGGCCACCAACAGCAGCGTCGCGTCGTGGCCGGTGCGCCCGTGCCGGCCGTCACGCGTCCAGGTGCCCTGCGCGGTGAACGGCAGGCGTTGCGGGTGTCGCTCGCGACACCAGCGACCGGTCAGGTCGAGCAGCTCTGCGGCCGCTGGCGGAATCGGCAGGACGATCGCCAGGCCGTCAAGCCGGTAGGGGGAGCTGCCCACGTTGGTGAGCTCATGAGCAGCGCGCAGCACGCCGTGCTCGTCGAGCTCGAGATCGGTCAACAGTTCGAGGCCCGCGTCGTCAGCAAGACAGACGAGACGCAGCCGGTTGCCGTTGTGGTCGACGGATCGAAGGCGCCATTGCGGGGCCCACGCCGGGCCGCCCCGCAGCGCCGGCGCGTGCTGCGTGCCTTGGACGCCTCCGGACAGCAGCGTGAGCGACGGGACGATGTCGGGGCTGCTGTTGGCGCGCGCCGGTCGCCACGCCTCGGGGTCCGGCAGAGGCCCCGTCAGTTCTGCGCCCCAGTGCAGGATCGACGGGGCACGGGGGCCCGAGACGTCGACGACCAGCGCGACGCCGGCTGCGGCAATCGTCGCCACGCCGGCCGCAGCTGATCCGTCAGCCGCCAGGGGCCGGTCGGTCATCCCTTGGTTGCGCCGAGAGTGAGGCCGGAGACGAACTGTTTCTGCAGGAGAAAGAAGATGATAAGTGGCGGCAGCGCCACCACCATCGAACCGGCAGCCACGAGGTTGTTGTCGGTGAAGAACTGACCGCGCAGGTTGTTCAGCGAGCTGGTGATCGGGAACTTGTCGCCGCTCTGCACCAGCACGGTCGCCCAGAAGAACTCGTTGTAGATCCAGGTCACCTCGAGCGTCGCGAGTGCTGCGAGAGGTGGCCGGCACAGCGGCAGGGTGAGTTGGAAGAACTGCCGGAGAACAGAAGCGCCGTCCACCTGAGCCGACTCGTAGAGCTCCTTGGGCAGCGTCTTCATGTAGTTGCTGAGCACGAACGTGCAGAAGCCGGTCTGGAACGCCGTGTTCACCAGGATGAGCGCCCAGAAGCTGTTCAGCATCGTGCCGGAGTCGCTCATGAAGGTCGGCAGCGGTATCGCGCGGAACATCCGGAACAAGGGGATGAGCAGAGCCTGTTGGGGCAGCAGGTTCGCGGCCAGGAAGATCCCGAGCAGGGTCAGGTTGAAGCGGAAGCTGAACCGGGCGAGCACGAACGCCATGCAGGACGAGAGGAAGAGGGTCAGCAGAACGGCGGGAACCGTGATGTAGACGGTGTTGAGGAAGTGGTGGGTGAAGTCGGCCTGCTCCCAGGCGTCCGTGTAGTTCTTGAAGGTCCAGCCGCCGAACGACAGGTAGCCGTGCTTCTGGGTGTAGGCATACGTGCGCACGCTGCTCAGCAGCGCGTAGCCGATGGGGAAGAGCCAGAGCACGGCGACCACCATGAGAAAGACGTGCATGACCACCCGCGGGCCCCGCGGCCTCTGGGCCCGACGGGTAGCAGCCGGAGTGGCGACGGCGCCCTCGCGTGCGATCGCGGTGCTCATGAGTTGTCCTCCTCGCGCAAGGCGTACCGCACATACACCGCGACGAACACCGACGAGATGGCCAGCATGATCGTGGCGAGCGCGGAACCGAACCCGATCCGGCTCGCTTCGCCGACGATGTTCTGAGTCACCAGGGCAGAGATCAGCTCGAGCCCGTTGCGGCCCTTGTTGATGACCCACACGAGGTCGAAGGCGCGCAACGCCTCGATGAAGGTGATGACGAGGACGATGACGTTGATCGGCCGCATCACCGGGAAGATGATCCGAAAGAATGTCTGCGTCTCGGTGGCGCCGTCGACGGTGGCGGCCTCACGCAGGGTGGGATCGACGGCCTTCAGCCCGGCGAGGTAGAGCAGCATGACGTAGCCCGTCTGTTTCCAGCAGACGGCGACGAGGACCGCCCAGAGGTTGATGTTCGGGTCGCCGTACCAGTCGGTGTGGCCGCCGGTGATCTGGTTGAGCAGGCCCTGCTCCGGTGAGTAGATCAGCTGCCACATGAAGCCGACCAGCGCGAGCGACAGCACGACCGGGATGAACAGCGCGGTTTGGTAGAACCGGCTTAGCCTCATCTCCTTGTCGAGAAGGACCGCGAGAAACATGCCCAGCGGTGTGGGCACCAGGAAGAGCGCCACCAGCCAGATGATGTTGTGCTCGATCGCCGGCTTGAACGGTGGGTAGTTCGTGAGGATGTTCTTGTAGTTGTCCAGGCCGACCCAGGTCGCGGTGTCGAAGTTGCCGACGCCCTCCCACCGGAAGAAGCCGAGAACGACAGAGGCGATGCCGGGCAGCCAGACCAACCACAGCACGAGCAACGTGGGCACGGCCGCCATCACGAACAACGTGATGCGGTCACCACGCGACAGGCGCACGAGGCGGCGATGCGGTCTCTTCGCTCGGCGACCTAGAGGACCCGGTACGACGGGGGGTGCCCCGGACGTGGCCATCGCGTCACCTCGACAGATTCTTCATCAGACGAAGATGGACTTTTTCTGCTTCTCGATGCTCGACGTGAGGCCGTTGATGTCGTTGGGGTTCTTGATGAAGTCCTGCAGCGCAGGGATCATCACCGTCGATGCGAAGTCGGGCCGGGTGTCGCGGTCCAGGAACTGCGCGATGTTATTCGTAGCGCCGATGATCTCGGCTGCTTTCTTCTGGACCGCGTTGTAACCCGAAGTATCGACGTTCTTGTTCGCGCCCACGTCGCCAGGGTCGGTCTTCAGGTAGATCTTCTCCGCTTCCGCTGATCCGAGGTACTCCAACAACGCCTTTGCGGCCGCCTCGTTCTTCGGCTTCTTGGCCATCATGAAGCCGTCGATCGGCGCGTCGATCGAGTCCGTGCCGTGCTCGGACGCGATCTCGGGAAAGGCGAAGAAGTCGAGGTCCTGGAGGTCCGCGCCCTCGAACTGCTGGGAGGCGAAAGTTCCGAGCAGGTACATGCCGGACTTCTTCTGCACCAGCGACTGGGCCGCTTCCTGCCAGGTGCGCCCGAGCGAGCCGGGCTGGTGGTCGGGTAGCAAGCCCTTCCACGTGTCGAAGACCGTCCTGACCTTGGCGTCCTCCCAGGACTCCTTGCCTGCCATCAGGCTGACGTGGAAGTCGTAGCCGTTGATCCGCATGTTGAGGATGTCGAAGGTTCCCATCGCCGGCCAGCCGTCCTTGTCGGCAAAGGCGATCGGCGCCAAGCCGTCCTTCTTCATCGTGGCGCTGAGCGTCTTCAGCTCGTCCAGCGTCTTCGGGGGCTGGTAGCCCCGCTCACTCCACAGGCTCTTCCGATACATCAGGACCCACGGGTAGTTGTAGAACGGGACGAAGTACTGCTTGCCGTCGTCACCGGTTGATGCCTTCTTAAACGCGTCGTTGAAGTCGCCGCCGATCTTGTCCCAGACATCACTGATGTCGCCGGCCAGGCCCTGGCCGGCGAAGAAGCGCATGCGGTAGCCCGCGAACCAGGTTAAGACGTCGTCGGGGCTGCCCTGCAGGTAGTTGTTGATCTGCTCCTGGAACGTGTTGTGGTCGACCGTGTTGACCTTCGTCTTTGCGGTGCCCTTGGCGTCGAAGGCCGCGAAGACGTCCGCGAGGGCCTTCTTGGGCACGGCGTCGGAGGAATACGAGCCGATGGTCACGGTGCCGCTGGCCTTGGCGCCGCTAGTGCCAGTCGACTTGTCGTCGCTGCCACAGGCGGCCAGCAGACCAGGCAGCGTGAGTGCGGCCGCTGCCCCGGCCGTCCCCTTGAGGAAGTTGCGCCGACCCAGTTGGGTGCCGGCAGCCGATGGCGGGACCAGGCTCGCCAGATAGTGCTCCTCAGACTGGTACGTGGCCATCTCTTCCCCTCGGGGTCGGTGGTGTGCGGACCACTGGTGTGGACTTCCGCGACACGGCAGAACACGATTGATCAGATTTCAACACTGTGCACACAGTGATCCCCGCCACAATCCCTGTCAAGGGATTCGTCGAAATACGCTGGACACATTCTCGTCACGCATAGGATTTTCCGGCTGCCGGAACGAGCCAGGGCCCGGGTCGGACATCCCCGGCGGCGATTCGACGTTCGTTTCTGTTGACTTTTTCCGCCCACTGCCGCAGAGTCCGAGCCATGACTGCCTGGCCACATCGACTGCGGGGGATCGCCTACGGCGCCGACTACAACCCGGAGCAGTGGCCCCGCGAGACCTGGACCGAGGACGTCCGCCTGATGCAGGAGGCCGGCGTGACCGTGGCGACGGTCGGGGTCTTCTCCTGGGCGCTGCTGGAGCCGGAGCCGGGCCGATTCGACCTGGACTGGCTCGGCGAGGTGATGGACCTGCTGCACGCGCACGGCGTCGCGGTCGACCTGGCTACCGGCACGGCGTCACCGCCACCGTGGCTGACCGCGCGGCACCCCGAGGTGCTCCCCCGGCGGGCAGACGGCACCGCGCTCTCACCCGGCGGTCGCCAGGCCTGGTGCCCGAGCTCGCCGGTGTTCCGCGAGCATGCCCTGGCCTTGGTGACCGCATTGGCCGAACGCTTCCACGAGCACCCGGGGTTGGCCCTCTGGCACGTCTCGAACGAGTTGGGCGGCCACAACGCGCGCTGCTACTGCGACGTGTCCGCGGCCGCTTTCCGCACCTGGTTGGCGGCGCGCTACCTGGACGTCGACCGGCTGAACGAGGCCTGGGGCACGACGTTCTGGAGTCAGCGCTACGGCTCGTTCGACGAGGTGCTTCCGCCGCGCACCGCGCCGACGTTCGCCAACCCGACGCAGCAGTTGGACTTCGCGCGGTTCAGCTCCGACGCCTTGCTCGACTGCTTCCGGGCCGAGCGCGACCTGTTGCACCGGCTGAGCCCGGGGATCCCGGTGACGACCAACCTGATGGTGATGAAGCACGTAGCGGCGATGGACTACCTGCGCTGGGGTCCCGAGCTCGACGTCGTCGCACAGGACCACTACCTGATGGCGGCCGATCCCGACAGCCACATCGAGCTCTCCTGGAGCGCCGACCTCAGCAGAGGCGTTGCTCGCGGTAACCCGTGGTTCCTGATGGAGCACTCGCCCAGCGCCGTCAACTGGCAGCCGCGCAACGTCCCCAAGGCGCCAGGCCAGATGCGCCGCAACAGCCTGACCCACGTGGCCCGTGGCGCCGACGCGGTCTGCTTCTTCCAGTGGCGAGCGTCCCGCGCCGGCGCCGAGAAATTCCACTCGGGCCTGGTGCCACACGCCGGTACCGACACCCGGGTCTGGCGCGAGGCGGTCGAGCTGGGCGCCACCCTGAAGGCGATTGCAGAGGTTGCTGGTTCCACGCTTCGCGCAGACGTGGCGGTCGTCTTCGACTGGAACGCCCGCTGGGCAGCGGAGCTCGACAGCCACCCGACGTCGGACCTCGAATACCTCGACCGCCACCTGGCGTTGTACAGACCGCTGTGGGACGCCGGCGTCACCGTCGACATGGTCGGCCCCGAGGCCGACCTGTCCGGCTACCGCCTCGTGCTGGTGCCGACGTTGTACCTCAGCACCGACGCGGCGGCTGCGAACATCAGCTCGTACGTCGAGTCAGGCGGCACCGCACTGGTCACCTACTGGAGCGGCATCGTCGACGAGAATGACCACGTCCGACTCGGCGGCTACCCGGGCGCCTTCCGTGACCTGCTGGGGGTGCGCACCGAGGAGTTCTCCCCGCTTCTCCCGGGCCAGCAGGTGCGGCTCGAGGGCGGCGTCCTCGACGGAGCGAGCGCTGACGTGTGGACCGAGCTGCTGGAGACCCGTGGCGCCGACATCGTGTCGTCGTACGCCGACGGCCCACTGCCCGGCGTACCAGCACTCACCGTGCACCGGGTCGGGTCCGGCTCTGCCTGGTATCTGGCCACCCGGCTGGCCCCGAGCGGGACCGAAACGCTGGTGCGCCACCTGTGCGAACAAGTCGGCGTCCACCTCCACGACCAGCCCGGGGTCGAGACAGTGCGCCGCTACGGTGCGGAGTCGTCGTACCTGTTCGTCCTGAACCACACTGACGCTGCGGCCGAGGTCGCGGTCACCGGCACCGACCTGGTCTCCGGGCTGCCGTGCACAGGCACCGTCAAGGTGGAGGCCAGCGGGGTGGCCGTGGTGTGCGAGGAAGGGATCTGAGGTGCTGGCACGGGAGCGGCAGTCCTACATCCTGGAGCGCGTGCGCGAACGCGGGGCGGTGCGCGTCAGCGACCTGACGCGGGCGCTCGAGGTGTCCGACATGACCGTCCGTCGCGACCTCGACCTGCTGGCCAAGAAAGGGTTGCTCGACAAGGTCCACGGCGGAGCCACCGCGCCGGGGCGCACCAGCACCGACGAGCCCGGCTTCGAGACCAAGTCAGCTCGCGAGCGCACCGAGAAGGATGCCATCGCCCTGGTCGCCGCGGCCATGGTGCGCCCCGGCAGCGCGGTGGGCCTGTCGGCGGGCACCACCACGTGGACCCTCGCCAACCACCTGCTCAAGATCCCCGGCATCACGGTGGTCACCAACTCGGTGCAGATCGCGACCGTGTTCTACCAGTCACCTCGGCCGGACCAGACTGTCGTGCTCACCGGTGGAGTGCGCACGCCTTCCGATGCCCTGGTCGGACCGGTGGCAGTGGCGACGCTTCACTCGCTCAACCTCGACCTTGTCTTCCTCGGTGTGCACGGCATGGACGACCGCACCGGTTTCACCAGCCCCAACCTCCTCGAGGCCGAGACCAGCCGAGCATTGGCCCGCTCGGCCCGGCGCCTGGCGGTCGTTGCCGACCACACCAAGTGGGGTGTGGTCGGCATCAGCACGATCGCGACGCTCGCCGAGGCCGACGTCATCATCAGCGACGCCGGTCTCAGTCCCGAGGCCGTCGCCATCCTCACGGAGCAGGCCGGTGAGCTCCTGCTCGCTCCGCTGCCCACGGCTCTGGACGGCGTGGAGGCGCTGTGAGGCGCACCGAGACGAAGCTGGCCGACGGCAGGGAGCTGATCTACTTCGACTCGGACGAGACGGCCGCGCACACCGACCGGACGGCGATCAGTGATCCCCGTGACCTCGATCCGGTGGCGACGGCGTCGGAGATCCGGTACGACGAGGTGCTGGACGAGTGGGTGACCATCGCCTCGCACCGGCAGGGCCGCACCCACCTGCCGCCGGCCGACGAGTGCCCCATGTGCCCGTCCACACCGGATCGGCACACGGAGGTGCCAGCCGAGGACTACGACGTGGTGGTGTTCGAGAACCGGTTCCCGTCGCTGGCCGAGGACGCCGAGCCCGGCTTCACGGAGGACGACGTCCACCGGGCTGGGCGAGGGCGTTGCGAGGTGATCGTGTTCACCAGTGACCACAACGCCGCGCTCAGCCAGCTGCCGCCGGAGCGGGTCCGGTTGCTGCTCGATGCCTGGATCGACCGGTCGCAGGCGCTCGCCGCGCTGCCGGCGGTTGAGCAGGTGTTCTGCTTCGAGAACCGCGGCCGGGAGATCGGGGTGACGCTGAGCCACCCCCACGGGCAGGTCTATGGCTATCCGTTCGTGACGCCGCGGACCCGCCAGATGGTGGCGTCTGCCCGGGCCTACCGGGAGCACACCGGACGCGACGTCGACGCCGACCGGGTCGCCGCCGAGCTCGCGGACGGGTCGCGGCTCGTCACGAATAGCGAGCACTGGGTGGCGTTCGTGCCATTCGCGGCACGGTGGCCCGTCGAGGTGCATCTCTATCCGCAGCTGCCGGTGCCGGACCTGCCGGCGCTGAGCGCGGCAGCCCGCGACGACTTCCCGCAGGTCTACCTGGACGTGCTTCGAGCGATGGACGGTCTTTACGATGCGCCGTTGCCCTACATCTCGGGCTGGCACCAGGCGCCGGTCCGGGTGGACCGCGACCTGGCCTCGCTGCATCTGGAGGTCTTCTCCATCAAGCGGGCCGCCGGGAAGATGAAGTTCTTGGCTGGCTCCGAGTCAGGGGTTGGCGCATTCATCAATGATGTGGCGCCGGAGCGCATCGCCGCCACGCTTCGCGACGCGCTGCCGAAGTGAGCGAGGCTGGGGCCGAGGTCGCCGACGCCTTCGCTGCCCTGACCGGACACCCGCCGGCCGGGATATGGGCGGCGCCGGGCCGGGTGAACCTGATCGGTGAGCACACCGACTACAACGAGGGATTGGTGCTGCCGTTCGCGATCGAGGCCAGCACCGATGTTGCTGTCGAGCGGCGCGACGACGACGTCATACGGGTGTCGTCACTGCAGCAGCCCGGCGATGTCGTCGAGGCCAACGTGTCCGATCTCGCACCGGGCACGATCGGCGGCTGGTCGGCTTACGTGCTCGGCGTGCTCTGGGCCCTGCGCGAGGACGGTCACGACGTGCGCGGCCTGGACCTGGTGGTCGACGGCCGGGTGCCGCTGGGCTCCGGGCTTTCCTCATCGGCGTCGTTGGAGTGCGCGACCGCCCTGGCGGTGGCGGAGCTGCACGGGCTCGGACTGACCGGCGAGCGCCTGGCCGCGCTCGCCCAGCGCGCCGAGAACGAGGCGGTGGGCGCACCGACCGGGCCGATGGACCAGCGCGCGTCGATGCTGTGCACCGTCGGGCACGCTCTGCTGCTGGACACCCGCGACATGTCCACCGAGCAGGTTCCGCTCGACCCGGCGGCCGCCGGTCTGTCGCTGGTTGTCATCGACTCACGGGTGCACCACGAGCACGCGGGCGGTGAGTACGGCGCCCGGCGGCGCTCGTGCGAGCAGGCCTGCGCCGAGCTCGGCGTGCGGGCATTGCGCGACATCGACCTGGCCGGGCTCGACGACGCGCTGGCCAGGCTGTCCGAGGACGAACTGCGCCGCCGAGTGCGCCATGTCGTGACCGAGGACGTCCGCACGCGTGCCGTCGTCGAGGCGCTGCATCGCGGCGACTGGGACGCCGTCGGCGTCGCGATGACCGCATCACACGCCTCGATGCGCGACGACTACGAGATCAGCTGCCCGGAGCTCGACGTGCTGGTTGCCGCCGCCCTCGACGCCGGTGCACGCGGGGCCCGGATGACCGGCGGCGGCTTCGGTGGCGGCGCCGTCGGCCTGGCGGCGGCCGACGCGGTGGACACCGTGCTGTCCGCTGTCCGCGTCGGCTTCGACGAACACGGCTACGACGAGCCGACATCCTTCGTCACCGAAGCCGGCGCAGGTGCGCGCCGGCTTCGGTGACTGGTCGTCGACAGCTAGGCGTTGGCGCAGGTCACCTCGGGGTTCCAGTCCTTGAACATCCCATCGGGGTTGTTCTTCCAGATCCACGCATGCAGCGAGTAGTACGGCGGCAGCCCGTAGCGATTCTCGGCGCCCGTGTCATCGAATGTCTGGCCGAACAGCGATGGCGGCGACGAGTGGGTGGCGTCCCAGTCTGCCTGGAAGACGACGTACTCGACGGCGACCAGGCGCAGTCGGCCGTTCTTGGTCGGCTCGTAGACGAGGGCCTCCGGTGTCGCCGCGTTGACCGCCCCGTCACCGACGAGGGCGCCCTTGACGTAGTGCACACCCATGGTGCCCACACCCGGCTTGTCGATGCAGGCGATCCCCGCGGCGTCGGTGAAGAGGCCGTAGCCGGTTGCTGCGGCGATGTTGTGGAACGCTGCCGTTCCGGCACGCGCCACCGCTAGGTCGTGGGCAACCCCGGCGGTGGCTGCCGGGGCGGTGGTCAGACCGAGGGCGATCGAGCAGAGTGCGCCGAGCAGGGCTGTCAGAGAAGGGCGGCGGTTGCGTGTCATCAGGATCCCTCCTGGACCTGGTAGATCTCGTCTGCGACCAGCCCGTGCGCCTCGCGGTGGACGGTCGATGCGGCGTCGTCTGATGGCGCCTCGACGAGGCAGAAGATCTTGCCCTGCTTCTCGTCCACCCAGTAGCGGAGATAGCTCACGTCGTACTTGCCCTGCGTCTGCAGGTCGGCCATATGGGCCTTTGCGACGTCGCCGGCGGCTACTTCACCGGCAAGATGGTGGACGTCCATGAAGAGTGGCATCGCGCGCTCCTGTGGTCTGGTGTGACTGCGTAGACCGAACGTAGGAACACGGCTAACGAAGCGAATCGGGAACGAGGCCCAGATTGGGGCTGGGAGGTACCTATTCTCCGGAGGCGGCGGCGCTGACCAGCCCGAGCCGCAGCGCCTCGTGGGCGGCCAGCAGCCGGGACCGGACACCCATCTTGGCGAGCACGGCCGAGACGTGGTGATCGACGGTTCGCTCGGAGATGAACAACCGCTGGGAGATCTCGGTGTTGGCCAAGCCTGCGCACATCAGCTGGAGGACCTCCTGCTCACGCCGCGTCAGCCCGAACCGGTGCGCGCGGGTCGTCGACCGCGGCCCCGCGGGGACGGCCTTGACCCCGAGGCCCCGCATCCGGCGCCTCGTCCACCGGGCCGTCGCTGTGGCACCGAGGTCGTCGAAGCAGGCCAGTGCCTCCCGCAGGGACTCCTCATCGTCTGTGTCGACCAACGCGAGCGCCGCCTCGTAGCGGCATCCCAGCTCGGCCCAGGCAGTCGCCGCACCGGACCCGTCGCCCTTCAATCCGAGCGCATAAGGCGCGGGAAGGTCGTTGACATCCAGCCACGACGGGGACACCTCGGGCAGCCCGACCCGCTGAAGCCACATTGCTGTCGCGCCCTGGACCCAGGGATCGCAGTGCCCGGCCACCTCTGCCAGCCGCAGCGCATCGGCCCGGGCAAGGTCGTCGCGGTCCTCGAGCCAGGCCGCCTCGACGCGGGCCAGTCGCGTCGCTGCGATCCACTGCGGCTCGCGTGTCCTGTCGGCGCTTGACACCGCCTGCTCGAGGACATCCCAGGCCCGGCTCTCTCCCCGACGCACCTGAATGGTGCCCGTCACGATGAGAGACGTGAGGCGGTTGATGGGTGACACCGCTGGCAATGCCAGCAACCCGGCGCAGATTTCGAGCGCCTCCTGCCAGCTGCCGGTGCGCTCTAGCGCCATGGCCCGCTGCCCGCGCAGGCAGTTGGCGAAGGTGACCATGTCGTGCTCGTCGAGATAATCGAGGCCCTCGACGAAACAGCGCTCGACCTCGGCGAACCGGCGCGTTCCCATGCACACGCCGTACAGGTTCGAGTAGGCACGGCTTGCCTGCACCTGCTTGCCCGCCGCCAGCGCGACCTCCAGTGCGCGGCGCAACAGGGGCAGCCCGGCACCGCCGGCGTTCTCGACCGCGCACCCTTCGGTGTTCAGCGCATCACTGATGACATCCTCGAGCTCCAGCTGCTCTGCAAGCATTCGGGCCCGTTGCGCGAGCTCGAGCGCCTCCGCGTGCTCGCCCGCCACCATTCGCCCCCCGGCGAGGTTGGCCATGGCCGCCGCCAGCTCGGGGCTGGGTGGGAGCGGAGTGAGCACCGCCATGGCTTCCTCCGCCGCCGCGACAGACTCTTCGCCACGGCACAGCCGCCACAACGCGCGCGACAGCATCCGCAAGGTGTTGCCCTCGCGCAGGGGTTCGCCGGCCGCCTGCCACAACGGCAGTGCAGCGTGCCCCGCCTCTGCCGCTTCCTCCCACCGATCGACCATGGACAGCGAGAGCGCGAGCTCGTCCAAGAGTTCCGCCCGCGAACCCGGTGACACGCCGTCGGCGAAGCGCAGCGCGCGTTGGTACTGCGCCACGGCCTCGCGGTGCGACGCCAGCGCGGTTGCTTTGCGTGCGGCCCGGGGCGCGTGCTCCAGGACGGCAGATCCGTCACCGGCACCTTCTGCATGGTGGGCCATTCGGGCGTCGTCGTCGGACCGGTTCGAGCGCAACGCGCGAAGCAGGCCGGCGTGTACCGTCGTACGGCGGTGTGCAGGCACCGCCTCCTCGATCGCCCGTCGCGAGAGCTCGTGCCGGAAGCGCAGGCCCCCGGAGTCTTCGGTCAACAGGCCGGTCGCCAGACAGGCTTCGAGTCCGGAGTCCACGTCACTCGCGACAAGGTGGAGCAGTGATGGGTCGACCCTCGTACCCAGGAGAGCCGCAGCCTCCAGCACCCGCCGTTGCTCGCCAGCGAGCCGAGCAACCCGCGCCAGGACCGCATCGCGCGCCGATGAGGGCAGTTCGCCGTCCTGGCTCTGCAACAGCTCGGACACGAAGAACGGGTTGCCACCACTGAGCCGGTAGAGCTCTTGCGCCTCGACTGTCGTGGTCCTCGCCATCTCCTCGACAGCGGCCAACGACAGAGGCGGCACCGTCATCCGGCGCGTCGACCGCTGACGGGCCAGATCTCCGAGCACCATGCGGAGCCGGTCATCCGCCGCGAGGCCATCGTCGCGATAGGTCACGAGGAGCAATGCGGGGACATCACGCAACCGCCGGCCGAGAAACCTGAGCAGGTCGAGCGTCGCCTCGTCTGCCCAGTGCACGTCCTCCACCACGACGACACTGGTCCTGTCGGCCGCGGCGAGCTGACGTAGCAGGGTGCCGAAGAGCTCCTCCCGAGTTCCCCCGTTGTCACAGGCAGCGAGCAGTGGTCCCTCGATCTGGCGGGCGATGTCGAAGAGAGGCCCAAGGGGCCGAGGGGTGAACAACCCGTCGCAGGCGCCCCAGGCCCAGGTCGCCTCGCCGAGGTCGTGCTCGAATCGCTCCAGCAGCGCAGTTTTGCCCACGCCCGGCTCGCCGGCCACGAGAACGAGCCGGCCCTCCCTGCGGCTGGCGTCCTCGGCGTACTCCGCCAAGCAGGCCAGGGCAGTCTCGCGCTCCATCAGCTGCACGAGAGTCATTCTGCGCCGACCCCGGCCGACTTCGCCGGGAAACGGCGTCTCCCGGCGTACCGGTCGAGCATCTGCCCCTAGGCGGCCCCGGGCCTGGCCACGATGCCCACGCCCCGTTCTGTGCGGCGCGCGGTTCGGGCCGCAGCGGTGCGCAGTCCGAGCCAACCGAGAAGCAGAGTCCCTCCGACGGGGATCTCCGCTGCGAACGTGAATGCACGGAACAGCACCACGCCAGCAGCAGCAGCGGCAGGGTTGCCGCCAAAGGCCACGAGGAGGGCGGTCATGCCGACCTCGACCACGCCGAGTCCGCCCGGGGTGACGACCAACACGCTCAATAGGCGCTCGAGCGCGAAGACCGCTAGGACCTGGGCCGGGCTGATCACAGCCCCGACCACGTGCAAACAGGCCCAGAGCAAGAGGCCTTGAAGACCGAAGTAGCCGATCATCCCGATGGCCGGCCGGCGCCAGCCCAAGCGCAGCATGGCTATGGCCTGCCGCCGGAGTTCCAGTGCCGCCGCCTCCAGGTGCACCTCCCGCGGGCGCCGGACCAGCGCGGTGCTGCTCAGCACCGAGCGCTCGACCAACCGGCCGCACGATGCGGCAAATCTCTCCCGGGCAAGGAGCAAACCCAGCAACGTCGCGAGCACCACCATCGCCACTAGTGAGATGCCCGCCGGGACCAGCAAAGCCGCGCTGTTCGAACCTGTGGCAAGCAGCACCACGACAGCGAGAATGGGCAACGCAAGCTTGGCCGCGACCCCCCAGATGTGGGTCATCACGGCGAACAACACGAACGCGGCACGGCTGTGGCCCCATATGCGCGCCATCGAATAATTCAGTGCGGTTCCGGCGGCACCACCGAATGGCAGCACGTTGGACACGGAGCTGCCTGTCAAGCTCAGCAGCACAGCCCGGCGTTTGGTCAGCCCGGGTAGTGCGGACGTGAACACCAGCGCGTGCGCCCAGAGACTCGCCCCCCACAGGGCGGCGAGCGCGACGACACCCGCCAGGGACACCGTCCCCAACGAACCCGCGATGCCTCCCCATGCGACACCGGCCACCACGGGGAGCCCGCTCACGATGAGCGCGGCCGTGAGAGTGAACGACAGGGTG
>JBDUAP010000183.1:0-5883 GCA_040004585.1 Sporichthyaceae bacterium | reverse complement strand
AGAGCGCAACCGGCATCCTGGCGATGGCCCAGCGCACCGCCGACGAGTTCATCGCCGAGGCTCAGACGCACGCCGACCGCATCGTCGGCGAGGCCCGCCAGAGTGCCGACCAGATGCGGCGCGAGGGCGAGGACAAGCACCGCCAGCTCATCGGGTCACTGGAGGACGAGCGGGCCGCGCTGGAGCGCAAGGTCGAGGGACTGCGTGCCTTCGAGCGCGAGTACCGCACTCGGCTCAAGTCCTACCTGGAGACGCAGCTGCGCGAGCTTGAAGGTCGCAACAGCGAGGCGCCCGCGGCGCCGGCTCCCGCAGCCGGTCAGCCCGGCGGTCCGGGCGGCCAGCCGGGTCAGCCGGGTCAGCCGGCGGGACAGCCTGCAGGCCAGCCGGTGGGGCAGCCGGCAGGTCAGCCGGCGCAACGCGGGCCGTTCGCGCCGGGTGCGCCGGTGGGCGGGCACAGTGGTCCTCCGACGGAGGCGCCCGGTGGTCCGCCGCAGCAGCCCGAGGCGTCCCAGGGCAGCGGCTACGTGCTCGATGAGGGGCCCGAGCCACGCAGCTAAACCGTCAGCTGACCCCGGACATGGCGGCCATCCGACGGAACGGGTCACGAGCGGGCGGTACCGGCAGCGTGATGCGGGTGCCGTCAGCGTCCAGACCGGCCAGACCCAACACCCAGGTCAGCACGGAGAACGTCGTCTCGCCCGCGTCGATACCGGCTTGGGTGATCATCACCCGGTAGATCGTGACGTAGTGCTTGGCGGGGGTGTCGTAGCTCCAGTCGACCGAGCCGAGGTGCTTGGCGGTGCCGTGGCTGCCGCTGGGCCCGTTGAACGGACCGTCCCAGACCTGCACGCCGGCCGGGCCGGCGGAGTAGGGGCCGCCGAGACCGACGTCTTGGCGATTGGCGGCTGCCAACAGCTCGCGGGTCTCGCGCTCCGGGACGACGAGCGCCGGCCGGACCTGGCTGGCCAGGGCAGGAACCGCGATCGCGTTTTCCTTCAGCTTGACCGACACAGTCGGCCCGCCCAGTGGAACGACGTGAAGTGCCACTGCGGACCTCCCCTCTGACCTCGGGTGGACGGCCACTCTGGTGGCGACCGTTCCGACTCCTGGGTAAGTATCGGTTCGGCCACCCCCACAACTTCACTAGGCCGAACGGCTGATTCTGCGTAACGCCGTTCGGCCAGGGGTGCGGGTTACCGAACCTTTACGCGCTCAGTGCGCCATTCGGGTTACCACGAAGGCCAGCCCGAGGTCCGGATCGTGGTGCAGCGCGCCGTCCGCACCATCAGAGCGGCCCGGATCGG
Source organism: Sporichthyaceae bacterium (assembly GCA_040004585.1). GTDB lineage: Bacteria > Actinomycetota > Actinomycetes > JACCUZ01 > JACCUZ01 > JBDUAP01. Next base: position 4,579 of record JBDUAP010000183.1, on the reverse strand, counting down.
CCTCCTCGAACTGCACGGCCAGCACCTCGCCGGCCACCAGCTCGGCGTGCTCACGCAGCGCATCGGCGAGCTCGCCATCGGCCTGCCAGCGCAGGGCGATCCGGTCGGTTACCTCGAACCCGGACGTCTTGCGGGCCTCCTGCACGAGCCGCACGACCTCCCTCGCCAGACCGGCCCGGCGCAGGGCAGGGGTGATCTCGAGGTCTAGGGCGACTGTCTCATCGCCGTCGGTGACCACGGCCCACCCCTCTTTCGGGGTCTCGGTCACCACCGCTTCCTCCAGGCCGACGGAGACATCCTCGCCGTCGACCGTCACCTTGGCCGAGCCGGTCGCGCGCAGCGCGCTCGCGAGTTGACCCGCGTCGGCAGCGGCGATGGCCGCTGCGACAGCCGGAGTGCGTGCGCCGAAGCGTTTGCCCAGCGCGCGGAAGTTGCCCTTGGCGCTGTGCTCGACTAGCTCGCCGCCGAGCTCCTCGAACGCGAGCACGTTCAGCTCGTCGGCGACCTGTGCCTTCAGCTCGGCCGGCAACTCCGGCCAGTCGGGTGCGCCGACCAGCGCCCGCCCGAGCGGCTGGCGGTTGCGCACCTTCGACTCTGCCCGCGCTGCGCGGCCGAGCTCGACCACCCGGCGTACAAGCGCAACCTGCGCCGCCAGGTCGTCATCGACGAGCGCCCCGTCGACCTTCGGCCAATCGGCCAGGTGCACCGACGCGGCGAGGTCGGGCCAGACCGGCCGTACGACGTCCTGCCACACCCGCTCGGTCATGAACGGGACGATCGGCGCGAGGAGCTGGGTCACGACGTACAGGCACTCATGCAGGGTCGCGAGCGCGGCCGAGTCGCCGTTCCAGAAGCGGCGTCGTGATCGGCGCACGTACCAGTTGGACAACGCGTCGACGTGGTCGGCGAGCAGGCGTCCGGCCCGCTGGGTGTCGAACGACTCGTAGGCAGCGGTCACGTCCTGGACCAGTCGGTGCGTCTCGGAGATCGCCCAGCGGTCGAGCAACGGCCGAGCCTCGATGGCGACGACCTCGTCGCCGGGGACCCAGTCGTTGGCGTTCGTGTACAGCGTCAGGAACGACGCGGTGTTCCAGTAGGTCAGCAGTGTCTTGCGCACGATGTCCTGCAGCACGCTGTGACCGATCCGCCGCGATTGCCACGGCGAGCCGCTCGCGGCCATGAACCACCGCAGGGCATCAGCCCCGTGCGCCTCCATCAGGGGGATCGGCTCGAGGATGTTGCCCAGGTGCTTGCTCATCTTGCGACCGTCCTCGGCCACGATATGGCCCAGGCAGAGGACGTTCTCGTAGGCCGAGCGGCCGTGCACGAGAGTCCCGATCACCATCAGTGTGTAGAACCAGCCGCGAGTCTGGTCGATCGCCTCGCAGATGAACTGCGCCGGATACGCCGACGCGAACTGCTCCCTGGAGCCCGGGGCGTGCGGGTAGCCCCATTGGGCAAACGGCATCGCTCCCGAGTCGTACCAGCCGTCGATCACCTCGGGCACCCGCCGGAACGTGCCGGGCACCCCCGGCTTGGTGAACGTGATGTCATCGACGTAGGGCCGGTGCGGGTCGGTGCCGCGCAGGTCGCGGCCGGCCAGCTCACCGAGCTCGGCCAGCGACCCGACACAGACCAGCTGGCTCGGGTCCTCGTCGTTGACCCAGATCGGCAGGGGTGTGCCCCAGTAGCGGCTGCGCGACAGCGCCCAGTCGATGTTGTTCTTCAACCAGTCGCCGTAGCGACCGTTCTTGATGGTCTCGGGGAACCAGTTGGTGCGTTCGTTCTCGGTGAGCAGCTGGTCCTTGATCACAGTGGTCCTGATGTACCAGGATGGCTGCGCGTAGTAGAGCAGCGGGGTGTGGCAGCGCCAGCAGTGCGGATAGGCGTGCTCGTAGGGCTCCTGCCGGAACAGCAGGCCCCGCTCCTTCAGGTCGGCGACCAGGGCCGGGTCGGCACTCTTGAAGAACTGGCCGCCGACGAGGCGCACCGAGTCCTGGAAGTGCCCGTCCGGACGGACCGGGTTGACCACCGGCAGTCCGTAGACCCGGCTTACCGCGAGGTCCTCCGCGCCGAACGCGGGAGCCTGGTGCACCAGACCGGTCCCGTCGTCGGTCGTCACGTAGTCGGCGAGGACGACCAGGTGCCCGAGCTCACCCTCCGGCCAGTCGACGAGCTCGAACGGGCGCTGGTAGGTCCAGTGCTCCATGTCCTGACCGGTGTGCCGCTCGACGACCTGCCAGCCCGGGCCCAGAGCGGACTCGACCAGCGGCTCGGCGACGATCACGATCTCGCCGTCGGACTTGCTCTGCGCGGCGACGTAGGTCACGTCCGGTCGCACCGCGACGGCGGTGTTGGACACGAGCGTCCACGGCGTGGTGGTCCACACGAGCAGCGACCCCTTCCCGGCGTACGGTCCGCTTGTCAGCGGGAAACTCACGTAGACGCTGGGGTCGACAACGGTCTCGTAGCCCTGCGCGAGCTCGTGGTCGGACAGGCCGGTGCCGCACCGGGGGCAGTAGGGCGCGACCCGGTGGTCCTGCACGAGCAGGCCGCGCTCGAAGACCTGCTGCAGCGACCACCAGACGCTCTCGATGTAGGGCGTGTCCATCGTCCGGTAGGGATGCTCGATGTCGACCCAGTAGCCCATCCGCACCGTCATCGCCACGAACTCATCGACGTGGCGTTCCACCGACTCGCGACACTTCTGATTGAACTTCGCGACGCCGTAGGCCTCGATGTCGCCCTTGCCGGTGAAGCCGAGCTCTTTCTCCACCGCGATCTCCACCGGCAGGCCGTGGCAGTCCCAGCCGGCCTTGCGGACGACGTGGCGGCCCTGCATGGTCTTGAACCGGGGAAAGACGTCCTTGAAGACGCGGGCCTCGGCGTGGTGGACGCCGGGCTTTCCGTTGGCTGTCGGTGGGCCCTCGTAGAACGTCCATGGCTCGCCCCGCTCGGTCTTCGCGAGCGTCTTCGCGAACGTGTCCTCGCGCTCCCAGAGTTCGAGGATCTCCCGCTCCAGGGCCGGCAGCTCGACCTGCGGGGGGATCGGGGTATAGCGGCGCGGGCTCACGAGCGGTGCTCCTTCGTCGGTGTGCTGCCGGCGAAGGGACGAGGCGTACGACGGGCTGCCAGCCCGCCGCGGTCACCCCGCGGTACCACCCTCCTTGGCCGCCGACGTCGGGAGGCCCCCTTCATTCGTCCTGCTGCCGGGTCTAGTGACCGGGCTGCGCCTCGCGGTGCTCACGGCGCGGTCCGGCGTTCTTCCGGCGGCTCCGGGGTGATGGCCCCATCACTGCCTCGCAGGTACGCCGAGCAGCCTATCCCGCCGAGCCCAACGGACGGCCTATCCAGACGGCGGGGCGACGGCGTAGCGTGTGCCCCCGGACCGGTATCGGTCCGAATCTGCGCCAGGAGGCCTCGAGTATGACGATGGACGCGAGGAGCACCGGAGTCGGTGACCTTCAGGTCGTGCACGGCGACCACCGCAACGAGCCCCAGCAAGTGCTCGGGTTGTTGGGCAACGCTCAGCGGGTCGCTGAGGAGACTGTCGCTCGGGCGCAAACCGAGGCCGACCAGATGCTCGCCGCGGCTCGCCAGGACGTGGCCCAGCTGGAGCAAGAAGCCCGCGCGCACGCCGACCAGCAACTCGGGGCCGCCGAGAAGGAGGCCGAGCGGGTGCGCTACCAGGCCTACGGCGAGGCCGAGCGGATGCTCAACGACATCCGTAGCGAGGTGGCTGAGTTGGAACGGACCGCGGCCCGGCTTCGGTCCGAGCGGGACGCAGCGGCCGATTCGGCCCGCGAGCTCGCCAACCGGCTGATCCAGGTCGTCGAGCATGGGCAGACCGGCCCCGTCTCGGATGATGGCTGAGCGAGCCGCCTGAGCCGGCGCCTCCACTTCAGTGAGGTGCTGCCGGGGGGTGCGCCGCCCTGAGCGCGGCGCGCCTATTTGTGACGTCTCATTGCGGGACCTATCCTTCCGGCACCATCCGTGACATCGGTGTCTGCAAAGTCCAAGGGGGCCGTCATGGCCAGGACCGCCAAGAAGACGGGCAGCACGCTGCGCCGTGCCGTCGCTGCGGCCCGGGCTGCCACGGGACGCGCAGGCACCAGCACCCGTAAGACCTCCACCCGGCCAGGCGCCTCGAAAACAACCGCGAAGGCCCCGAGCGGGAAGAAGACCTCCAGCAGCAAGACGACCACGTCGGCGGTCAACAGGGCACCCGCGAAGAAGTCCCCGGCCAAGAAGTCTCTGGCCAAGAACGCAGCCGCCAAGAAGTCGGCCCAGAAGTCCGCCGCCAAGAAGTCGGCCCAGAAGTCCGCCGGTAAGAAGTCCAGTCCGGTCGCGGCCAAGACGGCCCCGGCGAAGAAGGCACCGGCCAAGAAGACGGCCGCGAAGAAGGCGCCGGCAAAGAAGGCGCCGGCCAAGAAGGTAGTGAGCAAGGCACCGACCAAGAAGACGGCCGCGAAGAAGGCACCGGCAAAGAAGGCGCCGGCCAAGAAGGTAGTGAGCAAGGCGCCGGCCAAGAAAGCGCCGGCGAAGAAGGCGCCTGCCACGAAGGCATCGGCCCGCACCG
>JBDUAP010000182.1:0-6038 GCA_040004585.1 Sporichthyaceae bacterium | reverse complement strand
TGAGCAGGAGCCAGCAGCTGGACCGGCCGGGTCCGCCGGCCGGGCCGCCCGGTGACGACAGCAACTGCACGATCCTGCACGTCGACATGGACGCCTTCTATGCCTCGGTCGAGCTGATCTCCCGGCCGGAGCTGCGCGGCACCCCGGTGATCGTGGGCGGCGGCAGTCGCGGGGTCGTGCTGTCCGCGACCTATGAGGCCCGTCGTTACGGCGTGCACTCAGCGATGCCGATGACCCGCGCCCGCCGGATGTGCCCGCAGGCGACCGTGGTCACCCCGACGCACGGCCTCTACTCCCAGGTCTCCGCGGGAGTGATGGAGATCTTCCGCTCGATCACGCCGCTGGTCGAGCCGCTGTCCCTCGATGAGGCGTTCCTCGACGTCGCCGGGGCGGTCCGCCGGCTGGGTCGCCCCGCCGAGATCGGTGCCCTGATCCGCGACCGGGTGGCCGACGAGCAGGGCATCACCTGCTCGGTCGGGGTGGCGACAACCAAGTTCGTCGCCAAGCTGGCGTCCACCCGCTGCAAGCCCGACGGCATGCTCGTCGTCCCAGCGCACGACGTCGTGGCGTTCCTGCACCCGCTACCGGTGGCCGCGCTCTGGGGAGTGGGGGAGAAGACCGAGCAGGAGCTGGTCCGGCTGGGTCTGCACCTCGTCGGCGACATCGCCAACACCCCGCTGCGCACCCTGGTCCGCGCGTTAGGCCAGGCCACCGGCGCTCACCTGCACGCGTTGTCCTGGGGACGCGACGAGCGCTCCGTCGTCCCGCACGAGCCGGACAAGAGCATCGGTGCCGAGGAGACCTTCGCCAGTGACGTCGACGACCCGCAGGTCGTACGGCGTGAGCTGCTCCGTCTCTGCGAGCGCACCGCGGCCCGGCTGCGCGCCGGGGGGACGGCCGGGCGCACGGTCAGCATCAAGGTGCGCTTCGCCGACTTCACCACGATCACCCGGGCCCGCACTCTGCGGGAGGCCACCGACGTGGCGCAGGACCTCTACTCCACCGCTCGGGGGCTCTACGACGCGCTCGGTCTGGACCGGGCCCGGATCCGGCTCGTCGGCGTCCGGGTCGAAGGACTCATCGACGCCGACACCGCGCCCCGCCAGCTCCTCCTGGGCGACCGGGAGCACGGTCGGCGCGATGCGGAGCAGGCCGCGGACCGCGCCGTCCAGCGCTTCGGCACCGGCGTGGTGCGCCCCGCCAGCCTGGTCCGCGAGGACAACAGCAGGCCTTCAGACCCATCCGGAAAGCGTCCTGAGCGCGAATGATGAGAAGGAAACGATCTGGGCCGTTCGTACGTCATTTGTGCATGCGGGTTTCACCATAGCCACGCTGCGCATATTCTTTCATCACCACAGGGGCCGCGACGGACCGTCGTGCCGGTGTGGCGAGTCCCCCGTAGGAGGAGTCCGTGCCGCTCTCGGAGCACGAGCAGCGTCTGCTCGAGCAGATGGAGCGGGCCCTCTATGCCGAGGACCCCAAGTTCGCATCCTCCCTTCGCGGCAAGGACCCCCGCAGCACGTTCCGGCGCAGCGTCCTGATCTCCTCCGTCGGCTTCATCGCCGGCATCGTCTTGCTGATGACCGGGCTGGTGCAGAAGACCCCCCTGATCAGCGTGATCGGCTTCGTGGTGATGCTCGGGTCGGCTTTCTACGCCTTGACCAGCTACCGGCGGGCCGCCGGCGGTGCCCAGCTCGGCGTCGTCGACGGGGCGGGCGCACCCCGGGCACCGAAGGCGGCGGCCAGGCCGGCCAAGGCCAAGGATCGCCGCAAGCTCATGGAACGGCTGGAGGAGCGCTGGAACCGGCGTCGGGACGAGAACGGCCGCTGAACAACCGCGCCTTGATGCTGGCCGCGGCGATGTCCACGGCGTCCAACGCGTCGGCGAACCGCTCCGACAACGCGACGGCGACGGTCCGGGTCGACCGGGGCAGCCACCGAGCCCTGATCCGGCCCCATCGGCCGGCCTGCGCTGCCAGCGCGGCCCACACCGTGCCGACATCGGAGCGCAGGTCGCCCACCTCGCCGAGCTCGGTCGCGTAGCGGGCCCGTTCGGTGGCGGTCGCCAGTCGGCGTACGGCCTCCTCGGCCTCCTCGGGCAGCCCGAGGTCCTCGCAGACCCGCGCGGCGGCGCGCCGCGGCGAGTCGCTGGATCGCCACGTGTAGCCGTGGTCGAGCAGGGTGTCCCGCAACTCCGCCCACGCTGTCACCACGGTGCCGGCTGCCGTGGTGGCTCGACGCCAGCGGAGTCTGCGGACGACCATCCGCGTGGTGATCGGCACCAGCGAGAGAAGCAAGAGGGCGACCAGCAGAGCGGTCGGCAGCAGGGGGAGGTTCAGCCGCTGCCACAGTGACTGGTTTGCTGCTTTGCCTTGAAGGCCGGGGGTGTTTGCTTCACGGTCGCGTGGCGTCGTCGCGGGTGCACCGGTCGCGGTGGGGCTGGGGGCCGCGGTCGGGGTCGCGCCGGGACCTCCGCCCGCTGCGGCCTCGGGGCGTGCCCAGGGCGGCGGGTCGCCGGTGCGCGAGCCGGGGGTCGGCTCGAACGCCGTCCAGCCGGTGCCCGCGAAGTAGAGCTCGGGCCAGGCGTGCAGGTCATGCGACCCGACCACGTAGCGACCCTGCTGGTCTCGGGTGCCCGGCGTGAACCCGACCGCCACGCGGGCAGGAATGCCGAGCTGGCGGGCCATCACCGCCATCGCCGACGCGAAGTGGATGCAGTAGCCGCGCCTGGTGTCCAAGAAGGCGGCCAACGCGCGTCCACCGTTGGCGTCGCCGACGCCGTCGGCGACGTCGGTGTCGTAGGTGAACTCGGCCGGGTCGCGCAGCCAGCTCTGCAGGGCCATCGCCTTGTCGTAACCCGTCGGAGCGTCAGCGGTCATCTGCTCGGCAACCCGCTTCACCACGGCCGGGATGCCTAACGGCAGGGCGAGATAGCGGCTGAGCGAGTGAGGCGGGGCGTCGGCCGCGCGCAGCTGCGCCGGGGTCGGTGTCACCCGCACGTGCGTCGCCTTGTAGGTCAGGCCGCGGGTCGAGGAGTTGACCGAGAACACGTTGAACGTGGACGTGTCGTAGACCCAACGGCCGTCGATCTCGACCCGCTCGGTCGGGTATGGCAGCGGGAGCCACTGGTCCTCGAGGCTGAGGATCTCGATCCTGTAGCGGTGTCGGCTGCGCGTCACCGCCGCGTCAAGTCCCGTGGTCGCGGGCAGCCCCTGGCTGACGTTCTGGTCTTTGGGCACCTTGAGCTCGCTGGGCCGCCAGGTGTTGCCGGTGAAGACGTCCAGCGCCACCATCCGCAGGTAGCTGCGCGGCCCCTCGTAGCGGATCACCGGTCGGTTCTTGGTGCGGCGCAGGTCTTTGCCGAGGTCGATGATCGGGTTGACGACGGCCACCCTGTTGCCGGCCCCGTTGCCCGGCCCGAAGCCCGACCCGCCGAAGCCGAACGAGCTGGCGTCCAGGTCCGGTAGCACGGCTGGTACGACGAGTGCCAGCCCGAGAGCCGCAGCCCCGACGCGACGCCCCACTTGGGCGAGCGGTCCGGTCTGCACGCTGCCGTGCCATTCGCTGCTGTTGGCGTCAGGAGCGAACCGCAGCGGCCGTCCCCAGCGACTGAACCGTTCGCGGGCTTCGGTCAGCAGAAGGGTGAGGTAGCCCGCGCCGCCCAGCGCGAACGCCTCCCAGCTCACCCCGGCGGGGGCGACCGACGCGGGGACTGTGTAAAGCGCGAGCAACGGGAGGCCGGCCAAGGCGGCCCGGCGCATGGTCACAGCGAGCGTGTCGACGGCGAGCGCGACCAGGCCGACGCCGCCGACGGCCAGCAGCTCGACGCCGGGGCCCACCGAGATGGGCGCCGCGAAGCGCGTGATGTCGTCGTTGCCCTGACGGGCCAGCTCGGCAAGTCGGTCCAGCGCGCTGGGGTCCGGCAGGATCCACAGCAGCGCCTCGTCGCGGGCGTAGCGGCCCACGAGGTAGCAGCTGAGCACGAGCAGACCGACCATCGGCACCAGCGCCCGTGGCACGGACAGCCGCCTGGCCAGTTCATTGCCGGCCGCCGCTACCAGCACGGCGAACACCACCGGCAGGAACCAGTCGCCGGTCAGGAACACGTCGCCGAGGCAGACGGAGGACAGGCCCGTGGCGAGCGCCGCGGCGGCAGGCATCCGCAGGGTCCCCATCGGTGTGGTGAACGATCCAGCGCCGGATCGCCTCATCGGATGCCTCCGGCCGCAGTTCCGCTCAGGTCGACCTCGCGGTGGTGGCGGCTGGCGTTGGGCCAGATGTCGGCGAGCGAGCTCCCGGCTGCTGCTTCCACCACGCGCCATCCGGCCACGCGCAGCAGGCGGGCCGAGCCCTCGTGATTCGCCTGCGCCGCGGCCCGCGCGCTGTCGGGCAACGCGGTCCAGCTGGTGGAGTCCAGCAGGACTGCCACCGCAGCGCTCGATCCGTGTCGAAGCTGGGCCAGCTGCCGGGCCTGCTCGGGGTCAACGGTGCCGAGGACCGCGACCAGCAGTCCGTCGCCACCGCCACGGCGCAGGGCTGCCGCGGCGTCGCGGAACGTCTCGTTGCCCGACGTGTCGATCACGGCGAGAGCATCGAGCAGTGCACCCTCGAAGTCGTTACCGACGCCACTCGGGTCGTGCGCCGCGCTGGCCACGCTGCCGCCGGTGTCGGTGAGCAGCCGCACGTGGTAGCCGTGCCGGACGAGGTGTACGCCGAGCGAGGCGGCTGCCGCGACCGCCCACTCGAACGAGGAGGCCGGCCCCTCCCCCCGGTGGGCGATGGCGCGGCCGTCGAGCAGCACCGTGCAGCGGCTCTGCCACGGCTGTTCCTCGCGACGGACCATGAGCTGGCCGAGGCGGGCGGTGGACCGCCAGTGCACCCGGCGCAGCTCGTCGCCCTGGCGGTACTCGCGGGTGCCGGCGTCGTCCTCGCCGACGGTCGCGATGGCCCGGGCGCGACTTTCGCCACTGCCGGCCCACTCGCCGGCCAGCTGCACCAACGGCAGCGGCCAGACCTGAGGGGTGACGACGAGGACGTCCCTGGCAGTGAAGGATCGGTGCAGCTCGCACATCCCGAATGGGTCGGTCAGCCGGATCGACAACGGGCCGAGCGGGTAGCGGCCCCGCACGTCGGACCGGATGGTGTAGGAGACCTCGCGGCGCCCACGGGGTTCCACCCGGTCCAGGACGAATCGCGGGCGAGAGCCGAGCACGTAAGGGATCCGGTCCTCCACGAGAAGCAGCCCGGTGGGCAGCCGGGAGATGTTCTCCAGCCGCAGCGTGACCTGCGACTCCTGCCCGGCGGCGACCCGGCCCGAGCCGACCCGGCGCTGAGAGGACAGCCGGTAGCGCGTGCGGGCGACCACCCAGGCACTGACCAGTGGGAGGGCGATGAGGAGGACGGCGATGCGCAGTAAGTCGTTCTGGGCAAGCATCAGCGACGCAAAGAAGGTGGCGACACCGGCGGCCAGGAAGGAGCGACCCCTCGTCGTCAACCCCCGGATAGCACCGAGCACTAGAGAGCGCTCCGCCGGCTCCGGGTGTCGTCGGGCACCGGCACCCGCGCCAGGATGTCGGCGACGATGTCTTCGGTGGCGCGTCTTCCGATCTGCGACTCGGCCGTGGGCAGCAGCCGGTGGGACAGCACCGAGCTGGCAAGGCCCTGGACGTCGTCGGGCAACACGTAGTCGCGGTCGTCAAGAGCAGCTGCGGCGCGAGCGGCGCGGATCAGGTGCAGGGTGGCTCGCGGCGAAGCGCCGAGCCGCAGCTCGGGGGACTGACGGGTTGCGGTGACCAGGTCGATGGCGTAGCGGCGGACCTGGTCGGACACGTGAATGGTGCGCACCGTGTCGATCAGCTTCGCGATCTCAGTGGCGTCGGAGACGGCCTCGAGCTCGATCAGCGGAGATGTCTGGCCGTGGCTGTCGAGCATCGCCAGCTCGGCCACGTCACTCGGGTAGCCCATCGAGACGCGCGCCATGAAACGGTCGCGCTGCGCCTCGGGCAGCGGGTAGGTGCCTTCCATCTCGATCGGGTTCT
>JBDUAP010000181.1:0-6106 GCA_040004585.1 Sporichthyaceae bacterium | reverse complement strand
ATCGCCCACCACTTCGGCATCGACGACGACCGCCTGCACGAGCTCGGCTACGGCTAGACCGGGGATCGCCCGCCATGGACGTAGTGCAGCCAGCGATAGCCGTAACCCTCGAGCTTCACCGTGAACGAGCCGTCCTTGGCGACCGGCACGGTCTCGTCGCCGAGCACGTCGTACAGCTCCTGCTTCTTCGAACAGTCATCGAGACGAAGGTCGACGGACACCCCGTCCGGCGCGAGGTTGTGCAAGGCGACGACGGACCGGTGCTCCCAGTCGCAGCGGTGGGCGAACACTGACGGCGTCGTGCACGGCAACGAGGAGAAAGAGCCCCAGCCGAGCTCGGGGCACTCACGGTAGCGCCGGATCATGTTGCGCATGAAGGAGTACAGCGAGTCCGGGTCGCTGCGCTGGTCGGCGACGTTGACGTTCTTGGGCGAGTAGGCGCCCTTGGGGAACGGCCGCTCGAGCGTTGCCGGGTCGGCCGTCGTGAACCCGGCGCCCGGTTCGCTGGTCCACTGCATCGGGGTGCGGACCGCGAGTCGGCCGGGGATGGCGAGATTCTCGCCCATGCCGATCTCCTCGCCGTAGAAGAGGACTGGCGTGCCTGGCAGCGAGAACAGCAGGCTGTAGACCATCTTGATGCGCTCCATGTCGCCACCGAGCATCGGAGGCAGGCGGCGGCGCAAACCCCGGTCGTAGAGCTGCATCTCCGGCTTGGGTCCGAACGCTTTGAAGACCTCCTCGCGCTCGGCGATCGTGAGCTTGTCCAGCGTCAGCTCGTCGTGGTTGCGCACGAATGTCGCCCACTGGCTGTCGTGCGGCGTGGTCGGTCGCTCGCCGATCGCGCGGATGAGCGGGCTCGCGTCCCGCCGGACCAGGGAGAGGTACAGCGCCTGCATGCCGATGAAGTCGAACTGCATCGTGAGCTCGTCACCGTGGACGCCGAAGAAGTCCTTCTGCTGCTCGTGCGGAAGGTTGACCTCGCCGAGCAGGATCGACTCGCCGTGTCGGCGGCCGAGGAACGCGCGCAGCTCGGCAAGGTACTCGTGCGGGTTGGGCAGCGCGTCAGCGTCGGTGGGCAGCGTCTCGATGAGGAAGGGAACCGCGTCGACCCGGAAGCCGCTCAGGCCGAGGGCGGCCCAGAAACCGGCGATCTTGGCGATCTCGTCGCGAACCTTGGGATTGGCGACGTTGAGGTCGGGCTGGCTCTTGTAGAACCGGTGGAGGTAGTACTGGCCGGCCTTCTCGTCGTACTCCCAGAGGCTCACCTCCTTGTCGGGGAAGGTGACTCCGGTCGGGCCGTCCGAGGGCGGCTCGTCCGCCCAGACGTACCAGTCGCGGAAGGGCGAGTCCTTGCTCTCCCTGGCGGACTGGAACCACGGGTGCTGGTCGGACGTGTGGTTGGCGACCAGGTCGATGATCACGCGCATCCCGCGGTCGCGGGCCGTGCGCACGAACTCGATGAAGTCGCCGAACGAGCCCGACGCCGGGTCGATGGCGTAGAAGTCGCTGATGTCGTAGCCGTCGTCGACACCGGGCGAGGGATAGAACGGCATCAGCCAGATGCAGGTGACCCCCAGGTCTGCGAGGTAGTCGACACGCTGGGACAGTCCCTGGAAGTCCCCGTGCCCGTCGCCGTCATGGTCCACGAACGTCTCGACGTCCAGGCAGTAGATGACCGCGTTCTTCCACCACAGGTCGCTTGTCTCGGTGATCCGCATGGTCTCTGCCTACCCCGGGTCTCCTGAGAGGATGCGTCCATGGGTCTCGGGGGAGGTGAGTCGGAATGGGCGGACTACGAGTGGGTCCGGCTCGCCGACGTGCCCGAGGACGCTGGCCAGCCGCTTGCTGACGCCTTGGTGGCGTGGGTGCGCGAGAACCCGCTCTGGCTCGACGACCGGTCCACCCGCGTCCTGCTGGTCGACCTGGACAACCTCCGGGCCGAGCCCAGCCGGCTGCGCGCGCGCATCGCGGCCGTGGTGGAGCTGGCACGTCAGGCCGACTACACCTCCATCGCCGGGCAGACCGGCTCGGTCACGCGGGCTCGGCCCTGGCTGGCCGAGTTCGCCGGCGACGCTGTGGCTGTGGGTGGCGGCTCCGACGAGGCCGACTGGGTGCTGCTCGATGCGGCAGAGGCGGTCACCGACTACCCCCTGCAGTTCCTCGTCGTCAGCAACGACTGGATCTTCGCGGGGCTGGCCCGGCGCGGCCCGCTGATCCTGCTCAGCCCCGGCGCCGACGCTCTGTCCGACCGGCTGCGCGCGGCGGCCAGCCGGATCGTCGACCTGGCGGTCCTCGAGTCCCGCTAGTCACCCCCGAGTCACCCCCGTTGTGTCCGAACAACCGTGCGGGTACCGCCGCGGGCCACTTCGGACACAACGAGGAAAACGGGGCGTGCGGGGGCTGTGGACAACGGAGCAAGCGGGTTGTCCCCAGGTGGCTAGCGTTTTCGCGTGAGCTATCTGGAGGTCGATCCGGCGGTCCTGCGCAGCGCCGGCCGCCAGCTCCGCGCAGCGGTGGAGGTGGCCAGGGATGTGCGTCACGAGGGCGGCACGCTGGCCGTCCTGGTGGCCGACGCGGGGCACGAGCGGCTGGCCGACGCGGTGCAGACGTTCTTCGACACGTGGTCGCACGGCATCGGCTGCCTGATCGAGGACGCCGAGAGGCTCGCGACGATGCTGACCGACGCCGGCACGGCCTACGGCCAGGTCGAGTCCTCGATCGTCCGCGCCTGCGAGCCGGGGGGCTGAGCCGGTGTCGGTCCCGTCCGCACTCGCCCGGGCGGCCACGGCGTTCGCCGCCGGCCACCTCGACAGCGCCGCCTTCGCTGCTGCGTTCGCGATGGGCGAGGTGTACGCCGTGCGCCCGCCGAAGCCTGCACCACCGGGCCTGGTCGCCGTGGGCGAGCCGGGCAGGGGCCATGTGCTGGTCTTCACCTCGCTCGACGAGCTGGGGCGCCAGGCCGGCGAGTGTGACTGGCTGCGGACGACCGGCGACGACCTGCTGTCCCTGGTGCCCGACGGCTACGGCGTCATGGTCGACGCCGCCGGCGAGCACCCCCTCGTGCTGCCCCCGAGCGCGCTCCGCCGTGGGCCGATGTCCAACGGTGGGCCACGCTGATGGGCGGCGAGCTCGCGCTGGGGGCCACGGTCGGCGACCTGGTGCCGGGCAACCCCGACGACCTCGAGCGGCTGGTCGCCCGCTGCACGACCCTGGCCCGCGGTCTCGATGCGGCCGCAGACCGGATCCGATCGATCCGCGCCGGGGAGTGGATCGGGCCTGCTGGTGACGCCTTCCGCCAGGTGGTCGAGGACGAGCCCGGCCGTTACGCGGCCGCCGCTGAGGCGTTCGCCGGGACGGCGGCAGCGGTCGCGTCGTACCGCCTGACGCTCCTCGACGCGCTTGGCTCGGCCCGGCGGGCGCTCGCGATCTTCGACGACGCCGAGGTCGCCACCGTGACGTGGCGACGCCAGGAGGAGCCCGCGCCGGTCGATCCCGGCACCGAGGGCCGAAACCGCGCCCGGGCCGTGCTCGACGACGCGCGCGCCCGGGTCCGCGCGGCCGGCGAGCGGGCCGCTCGCCGGACCGAGGCAGCATGGGCCGACGCGCCGCGCGAGCCGCACTGGTGGGAGAGCGCCGGCCACTTCGTCGCCGAGATCGGGCGGGGTGCGTGGGAGTCGACGGTCGGCCTGGTGGAGTTCGCGTGGTCGATCTCGACGGTGCGGATGATGGTCGACCCGCAGGGCTGGGAGCGCGACGGGACGGCGCTCGGCGAGGGCCTCGGGTACGGCGCGACGCACCCGGTCGAGTTCGGCAAGGCGATCCTGGACTGGGACACGTGGCAGGAGTCACCGGGCCGGGCGATCGGCCACCTGGTGCCCGACCTGCTGATCACGCTGGCCACGGCCGGCGGCGGCGCGGCCGCCCGCGGCGCCCGGGCGGTCGAGGCGGCGGACGAGCTGGCCGAGATGGGCCTGACGCTGCGCCGGCTGGACCGGATCCACGACGCGTCCCAGCGGCTGACCTTTCTGGAGCGCGCGCGGCAGTTGCTGCCCGGTCGCGAGCGGCCGCTGCCGCCGCCCAACGTGCCGGTCGGGTCGCCGGCAGGGCGGGCTGCCGCGAGTCAGGGTCACGGGGCCTACCCCGGCGTGGACGACTGGTACAACGTGCGGGCCGGCGCCGGTGACGAGTTCGCCGCCGGCAGTGTTTCCGCCATGCCCGACTTGCCGTTCTCCGGTTTCGCGGTGCCCCGGTCGGTGGCTGACGATGTCGGCGGCAAGGCCCGTGAGCTGTTCGAGGGCGTGCAGGTGAAGCCACACGAAGGTGTCTACCGCGACGAGGTCACGATTTTCCGTGCGCGTGAAGAGCTCGAGGTGGCGGTCGCCATCGCTCGCAACAACCCACTGTGGGGTCCCGGCGGGTTGCGCCAGGTCTTCATCCCCGACATGCAGCGGCTCATCGACGACGGCATCCTCGAGGTCACCGAGCGCCGGGCGCTGCACACGGTAGAGGCCCGGATCCACGTCGATGCGGCGCCGGCGCCGTGAGCACACGTCGTACGGCTGAGAGGATGAGCCGCGTGAGCGAGGATCGCGAGGTCATCGAGACGCACCGCCGTCCTGGCGAGCCGGTGATGAGCCACCTGGTCCCGGTGTTGTTGGCGCTGGTCGAAGGGGGCAACGAGGTGCGGTGGCAGACCGAGTACTTCGGGTTCCTGCCTGCGCCGGACGGCTGGTACTGCGAGCTGATCGAGCCGATCGACTTCGACCTCCTCGCCGCGCGGTTCGAGCTGCCGGACACGATCCATCTGGACCCCGAGCACGACCGCATCGTCGACGAAGGCAACCACGCTGAGATCTACGGCGGCGAGGGGGCCAAGGCGCTGCCGGGCTACCAGCCCTCGGCTCCGGCCTGAGCGCGGCTCAGCGGAGCCTCAGCGCGTCGTCTCAGGCCACCTGATCAGGGGTTTCCCATCCGGGAAGGCCCGTGCTAGCGTTCCCGGTGGTTGCAATTGCAGTTCCTCGCACGTTCTTGAACGCCCGACGGAGTGTAATCCGCCGGGCGTTTTCTCATTCTTGGCCGTTGGTCTGGATGTGGGACGACGATTAACGCGGCAGCCCGGGGTCGGCAAAGTGCCGGCACCGCCTCGCCCCACAAAGGAGCAACAGCATGACGCAGGGCACAGTGAAGTGGTTCAACGGCGAAAAGGGCTTCGGCTTTATTGCGCAGGACGGCGGCGGCGCCGACGTCTTCGTGCACTTCTCGGCCATTCAGGCCGATGGCTACCGCTCGCTCGACGAGAACCAGCGGGTCGAGTTCGAGGTCACCCAGGGCCCCAAGGGCCCGCAGGCCGAGAACGTTCGCCCGATCTGATCTGAGCAAGCTCCGTCAGCAACCGCTGGCGTCAACGTAGGGGCCCCGCCATTACGGCGGGGCCCCTACGTCGTTCTCTAGAGTTCGGTCCATGACCAGCTCTGCCGATGGCATCGTCCCCGACACCAAGAACTGGACGTGGGTGCTCGAGCGTCCGTGTCCCGAGTGCGGCCTGGACACCCGCGAGGTTGCGCCGGAGCAGGTGGCCGGGCTGCTGCGTGAGGTCACGGCGTCCTGGCGGGACGTGCTGGCCGGCGGCGTCGAGATTCTCGGTGACGTGACCGCACGGCCGGATCCTGCGACGTGGTCACCGCTGGAGTACGGCTGCCACGTTCGCGACACGTTCCGCGTCTTCGAGGGTCGCTTGCAGATGATGCTCGCCGAGGACGATCCCCTGTTCGCCAACTGGGACCAGGACAAGACGGCCGTCGAGGAGCGCTATCGCGAGCAGGACCCGACGACGGTCGCGGCTGAGCTGGCCGAGGCGGGGGCAGTGGTTGCGGACCACTTCGGCTCCGTCACGGGCGACCAGTGGGAGCGCACCGGTGCGCGCGACGACGGGTCGCGCTTCACGGTCACCACGTTCGCCCGCTATCTCGTGCATGACCCGATCCATCACCTGTACGACGTGACAGGTGCGCGCGCGACGTAGGTCGGCGGGGGCGTTGGCCCTACGCTTGGAGATCAGGGCCTCTAGCTCAATTGGCAGAGCAGCGGACTTTTAATCCGCGGGTTG
>JBDUAP010000180.1:0-6162 GCA_040004585.1 Sporichthyaceae bacterium | reverse complement strand
CCGCGACGGTCATCGATGCCGATCACCTTGCCCACCGCGGGGTCAGCGGCCAGCGCGCGGGCACAGGCGAGCCCCAGCCCCGACGCGGCACCGGTCACCGCAACCACCGGCCGTGCTGTGCGCCGTGAGCGAACCGGGCGCTTCGCGGGCTCGGCCGCCGAACTCATCGCGGCTTCGAGGTGGTTACGTTGGTCATGGCAGTCATGGTGCCTCCATCCTGCCTTCCTCCTTCCTTGGGGCGAGCGTGAGCAACCATCCCTTCGGGTTCAACCCGGGCCGCGGCGACGATGACGACGGCAGTGACACCGGCGGCGCGGCAGGTGCCGCCAATGACCCGTTCGCCGCACTGTTCGGCGGCGGCGACCCCGGCGACATCGGCGCGGCGTTCCAGAAGCTCGGGCAGCTGCTCTCGTGGCAGGGCGGCCCGGTCAACTGGGACCTTGCCCGGGACCTCAGCCGACAGGCCGTCTCGGCCGCCGGCGACCACTCCGTCAGTGCCGCCGAGCGCGACGAGGTCCTCGACGCGATGCGACTGGCCGAGCTGTGGCTCGACCCGGTCAACGCCTTCGCGGCCGGAGTGACGTCGGCGAACGCGTGGAGCCGGGCGGAGTGGGTCGAGCAGACCCTGCCGGCGTGGCGCGAGCTGGTCGACCCGGTAGCGGGTCGGGTTGTCAACGCGATGACCGCGCTGCTGCAGGGCGAGGGGGGCCCGATGGGCGATCTCGGCGGGCTCGGGGCGCTCGGTGGCCTCGGCCAGTTCCCGGAGCACCAGCTGCAGGCACTGACCGGACCCGGCGGCCCGCTCCAGCAGATGATGGCGAGCTTGGGCGGTGCCATGTTCGGCGCCCAGATCGGCCAGGCGATCGGCGGGCTGGCCGTCGAGGTAGTCGGCTCCACCGACATCGGGCTGCCCCTCACGCCGACCGGCCGGGCTGCGCTGCTCCCCGCAAACATCGCGGCCTTCGGCGAGGGGATCGAGGTGCCCGCCGATCAGGTGCGGCTCTACCTCGCGCTGCGTGAGGCCGCACACCAACGGCTGTTCGCGCATGTTCCGTGGCTGCGAGCGCACCTTGTCGACGCGGTCGGCGCCTACGCGCGTGGCATCACCGTGGACACGGCCCAGCTCGAGGAGGCGATGGGTCGCATCGACCCGACCAACCCGGAGGCGCTGCAGGAAGCGCTCACCGGTGGGCTGTTCGAGCCGCAGAACACCCCCGAGCAGCGCGCGTCGCTGGCACGGCTCGAGACCGCGCTCGCGCTGGTGGAGGGCTGGGTCGACGAGGTCGTCGACGCCGCGGCAACGGCGCACCTGCCCGCGGCTGCCGCGTTGCGCGAGACGGTACGACGTCGCCGGGCCAGTGGCGGGCCGGCCGAGCAGACGTTCGCTTCCCTCGTCGGGCTCGAGCTGCGGCCGCGTCGGTCGCGGGAAGCCGCGGCCCTGTGGGGCGCTGTGCTCGACGCCTACGGCATGGTGCGTCGCGACGCCATCTGGGCGCACCCCGACCTGATGCCGACGGCCGAGGACCTCGACCACCCCGAGCTGTTCACGGCCGGCCTCGACGACGCCGGTCCACCGTTGGACCTGTCCGGTCTGGACGACCCCGCCCTGCCGTCGGCGCCGCCCGAGTCCGGTGAATAGACCCCTCCACGAGGACGCGGTCCGGGTGCTCGACGGTTGGCGCGCACCCGACGACGCGCAGGAGCGGCTGCGCACGTCGTACCTTGACCATCTTCGCCACCACGCCGACGGACTGTTTCGCAGCTGCGTGCCCGCGCACCTGACCGCCAGTGCCCTGGTTGTCGACGCGACCCGGGAGCAGGTGCTGTTGGCCCTGCATCGCAAGGGTGGTTTCTGGGCGCAGCTGGGCGGTCATTGCGAACCGAGCGACGAGACGTTGTCGGGTGCTGCGCTGCGCGAGGCGACGGAGGAGTCGGGCATCGAGGGGTTGCGGGTCCTCGGGACCGGACCGGTCGATCTCGACGCGCACAAGCTCTCGGGTGCGTTCGGCAGCTGCGGCGAACATCTGGACGTGCGCTACCTCGTGGTCGCAACGCCGGACGCCCAGCCGGTCGTCAGCGACGAGTCCGACGACGTGCGGTGGTTCGGGTGGGAGGCGCTGCCCGGCGATGCGGTCGACGACCTCTCGCACCTCGTATCTGCTGCGCGCACTCTGCTCGCGCAGCTCGGTCAGGCCGGGCCGTCGACGTCGGGGGCGATGTTGAGCCCAGCAGCGGCGGCAACGCCCTCGAGATAGCCGCGGGCTCGCTCCGACCGCGGGTAGCCCTCGACCTCGGCCCAGAACCGCGGCCCGTGCCCGGTCACCAGCAGGTGGGCCAGCTCGTGGACCAGCACGTAGTCGACGACCCAGGCCGGCATGCCCTGCAACCGAGACGACAGCCGGATCGACCCGTCGACCGGTGTGCACGAGCCCCAGCGGCTGCCCTGGTTGGTCACCCAGCGCACGGTGGCCGGCTTGGCCCGGCCGCCGAGGTGGCGCCGGGACAGCTCACGGGCCCGCGTCAGCAGCTCGTCGTCGTCGGGGCGGCGGCGCATGTCCTGCTTGGCCAGCCGCTCGACCATCAGGGCCACCCAGTGCCGCTCCTCGGCGCGGGTCATCCGGGCCGGGATCATGACCACGGTGCGGTCGCCGTCGCGATAGGCGGACACCGTGCGGCGGCGCCGCGCGCTGCGGCGAACTTCGATCTCCGGGGGCATGCCGAAACGGTAGCGACTTTTCTTTTCTCCACAGCCGGTGGATGACATTGCTGCTGGTCACCCGCCTGGTAGATGATCATCCCCAACGTTATCCACAGGCGTGTCCACGGGTGTCCACAGCGACACCCCGGCCGTTCCCCAGTGTTCCCACAGGGCCGTCCACAGGGCGGGGGCCGTCGGCGTTGACGCGCCTGCCGCCGCCTCCTAGCGTCTGCTCCGACGAAGCCCCCGGGACACTGCCGGCCGGGACGCGCGCAAGGGGAAGGCGAGCGTCCCACCGCCGGACAGCCCCGGGGGCTTCGTGGCGCTCAGCTGCCTGAGAAGTTCGGTGGGCGCTTCTCGCGCTGGGCCGCCAAGCCTTCCTGCAGGTCCTCGGTTGCCAGTGTGACCGGCTGGGCCAGCGCCTCCCACTGCAGCGCCGCTTCGAAGGTGACCGGGCCGCCGACCGCCAGCGCCGCCTTGGTGAGCCGGGTCGCCACGGGCGCGGCTGCGGCGACCGTGTCGGCCACCGAGAGAGCGTGCGCGAGCACATCGGCCCGCGGGAACGACCGGTTGACCAAGCCCATCCCGGCCGCCTCGGCACCGGTCACGACCCGCCCGGTCAGCAACATCTCCCGGGCCACCGCGAGCCCGGCGACCTCCGGCACGAGAAACGTGCTGGCCATTCCGGGGTGCATCCCCAACGCGGTGAACGGCATCCCGAGCTTGGCGTCCTCCGCGGCGTAGCGCAGGTCGCAGGCCAGCGCGAGAGCCATTCCGGCCCCGATGGCAGCCCCGTTGACGGCCGCGATGGTCGGCACCTCGAGGTCCCGGACGGCGAGCCAGGTGCGATAGAACGGCAGCATCCGCTCGCGCAGCCGGTCGACGGCCGCGCCCGGCTCCGAGCCGATCCAGGAGACGTCCCCGCCCGCGCAGAAAGCGCTGCCCTCCCCCGTGACCACCACGGCCCGGACGGTGCGGTCCCCGCGGAGGGCGGCCATCACCCGGCCCCACGACTGCGTCATCCCCACGGACATCGCGTTGCGGCGGTCCGGAAGGTCCAGCGTGACGACCACCACGCCGCCCTCCCGGCGCTCGACCCGCAGGTCAACGAGGGCGCCCAGGGCGTCCGCGGCGGTCGCGGGGGACCCCCCGACCGCTGCGCCCGACCCGTCGTACGGCTGCTCGTCCATGGCCCCGGAGGCTAGCGAACAGCCGGCTCGAGGAGGGGCGGAGGTGGGGCCAGAAACAGGCGCGGCGGGGGCGGGTCCCACGCTTGGGCCCCCGCCTGCCGTAGGGTGGCGCCAGGCTCAGCCACGCATGAGGCTGGCTGGGCGAGTCGGCCGATCGAGGAGGACCTGTGGCTGAGAGCTACACCGGAGACGCCTACTGCGTGAAGTGCAAGGAAAAGCGTGACTTCACCGGCGAGGTCAAGGTCAGCGAGTCCGGCCGCCGTATGGCTCAGGGCATCTGCCCGGTCTGCGGCACGAAGCTGAACCGGATCCTCGGCAAAGCCTGAGGCATCCACCAGCGCACGAGAGGGGCGGTCCTTCGGGGCCGCCCCTCTCGGCGTCTACGCTTCCGGCCGTGACCGACTGGCACGCCCGCGTGCTCGACGAGATCGATTCCGGTACGACGGAGATGGTCGCCCTGCTCGCCGAGCTGGTCGCCACCCCGAGCGTCAGCGGCACCGATCCCGAGCACGAGATCCAGGCCCGGCTCGCAGCCGAGCTGGCCGCCGGAGGGCTCGACGTCGACCACTGGTCGCTGCCGCTGGCGGAGTTGATGGCGGAGCCTGACTTCCCGGGCGTCGAGGTCGAGCGCTCCGAGGCGTGGGGGCTGGTCGGTCGCCTCGCCGGCGACGGCAGCGGCGAGGGTCGCACGTTGATGCTCAACGGGCACGTGGACGTCGTACCACCAGGTGACCCGCAGGCATGGTCGACCGACGACCCGTTCTCGGGCCGCATCGCGGGCGATGTCCTGTACGGACGTGGCGCGTGCGACATGAAGGCGGGCCTGGTCGCCGCGATGTTCGCGGTGCGCGCGGTACGACGTGCAGGCGCGCCGTTGCGCGGGGATCTGCTGCTGGCCTGCGTTCCCGGTGAGGAGGACGGGGGGCTCGGCACCTACGGGATGTTGCGACGGGGGTGGCGCGCGGACGCGTGTGTGGTGCCCGAGCCGACGAGTCTCGACCTGGTCCCGGCCAACGCGGGTGCGCTCACGTTCCGGCTGCGCGTTTCGGGCCAGGCGACGCATGCGTCTCGGCGCACCGAGGGGGTGAGCGCGATCGAGAAGTTCCTGCCGGTCTGGCACGCGTTGCTGCGTCTCGAGGCGCGCCGCAACCTCGATGTCGACCCGTTGATGCGCCGCTGGCCGATCGCCTATCCGCTGTCCATCGGCAGGGTGCAGGCCGGGAACTGGGCATCGACCGTGCCCGACCTGTTAGTGGCCGAGGGCCGGCTCGGTGTCGCGTTGGACGAACCGGTCGAAGCGGCCCGAGCCGAGCTCGAGGAGGCCGTCGCGGCCGCGGGCGCCGAGGACCCGTGGCTGCGCGAGCACCCCGTCACGGTGCAGTGGTGGGGCGGCCAGTTCGCATCCGGGCGGCTGCCCGAGACCAGCGACCTTCCCGACCTGGTCGGCCGTGCACACGCGATGGCTGGTGGTGGACCGCAGCAAACCTGGGGCGGTCCGTTCGGCAGTGACCTGCGACTGCTGACCGGACTCGGCGGCATCCCGACCGTCCACTACGGCCCGGGGGACGCCGTGCTGGCGCACGCGCCCGATGAGACGGTCCCGATCCGCGAGGTCGTGCTCGCGGCTCGCGCACTCGCGGTCCTCGCCCTGGACGTCTGCGGCACGGACGGCTCGCCTGTGGACGGTGCGCCGGTCGGGTAGCGGCTGATCTGCCACGCTCGGGGGCCCGCCGCACGCTCTGCCCGGAAGCCCTGGAGGCGCCGTGCCACGTCCCGCCGTCCAGTCGGTTGCACCCGCGCGGCCACTGCTCAAGCCGGCGCTGCGTCGTGTCTGGCGCGATGCCACCACGCTGCAGCTCGGCCTGGACCTCGCGCACGCCGTCGTGATCGGTGGGCTCGACCCACACGTCGCCCGGCTGGTCGAGAGCCTGGACGGCACCCGCGACCGGCCGGGCGTCCTCACCGCAGCCACCCAGCTGGGCCTGGAGCAGGCGCGAGCGGGAGAGATCCTCGAGATGCTCGCCGGTGCGGGCGTCCTCGATGACGGCGCCGCCGACCACGCGCCGTTGCGCGCCCTGGAACGGCGCGAGCGTGACCGTCTCGCGCCAGACCTCGCAGCCGCGTCGCTGGGTGCCGACCGCACCGACGGCGGGGTGGCAACCCTCGCTCGCCGTCGGGCCAGCGTCGTGAGCGTGCACGGTGCGGGCCGCGTGGGTGCATCGGTCGTGAGCTTGCTAGCAGCCGCAGGTGTTGCCGGGCTGGCGGTCGAGGACA
>JBDUAP010000179.1:0-6163 GCA_040004585.1 Sporichthyaceae bacterium | reverse complement strand
CCGATGCGGGGACTGCTGGAGCCCGACCAGCCGTTGCCGCAGTGCAACTGCGGCAACGTGGGTGATGCGGAGAGCGTCGCCTCCCTCACCGGCATCGTCAAGAACCTGCTGCCCTACTGGCTGTCCCGCTACCCCGACCACCCGCTGGCGGCGATGCCGATCGAGCAGGCCGCGAAGTCGGTGCGCGGACTGGCTGCGGGCGGCGACGAGCTCGCGTTGAAGGTCTTCGAGCAGCAGGCGATCGCGCTCGGTCGGCTGTTCACCATCGCTGCCCAGTTCACCGACCCACACGCCTACTTCGTGGGAGGCGGCGTGGTGGAGACCGAGCCTGCCTTCCGGTCGTGGTTCGTCCACACGGTGCTCGCGAACACCAGCCTGCGCGCCGAACAGCGCGCGATCACCACCATCGAGCTGATCCCGCACCTGGACATGGCGGGTGCGCGCGGGGCCGCCGTCGCTGCGCTCGCCGTTGCGGCTCGGCAACCGACCGACGCCTAGAGTTTCGACGCATCCGAGGAGAACGATGACCACGATCGACCGATCTCGTCTGGGCTCGCTGCTCGAACGCGAGCGCGCCGAGTTCGTCGCGCGCAACCCGCGCTCGCACACGGCGTACAAGAGCTCCGAGCACTTGTTCGGCCGGGTTCCGATGACGTGGATGAACAAGGCGGCGGCCGGTTTCCCCGTCTATCTGGCGACGGCCCGGGGTGCACGAGTGACCGACATCGACGGGCACGAGTACGTCGACCTGTGCCTCGGCGACACGGGAGCGATGGCCGGGCACTCGCCCGCGCCCACTGTTGCGGCCGTGCAGCGGCAGTTCGGCGAACTCGGCGGCGCCAGCGCGATGCTGCCGACCGAGGACGCGGAGTGGGTCGGGGCCGAGCTCAGCCGCCGGTTCGGGATGGCTGCGTGGAGCTTCTCCCTGACCGCCACCGACGCGAATCGGTGGGTGCTCCGGCTGGTGCGCGCCGTCACGGGTCGGCCCAAGATCCTGTTCAACAGCTACTGCTACCACGGCAGTGTCGACGAGTCGCTCATCGTGGTGGGCGCCGACGGCGAGGGCGTCAGTCGCGAGGGCAACGTCGGAGCGCCGTCAGCTGTGACCGAGACCAGCCGGGTCGCCGAATACAACGACCTCGATGGTCTTGAACGCCAGCTGGCCGCCGGTGATGTGGCAGCGGTGCTGATGGAGCCGGCGCTGACCAACATCGGCATCGTGCTCCCGGAGCCCGGCTATCTCGAGGGTGTCCGGGAGCTGACCCGCCGGTTCGGGGTGCTGCTCATCAACGACGAGACGCACACGTTCTCTGCCGGCCCCGGTGGCTGCACCCTCGCCTGGGGTCTCCAGCCGGACCTGGTGACGATCGGCAAGGCGATCGCCGGTGGCATCCCGGCCGGTGCCTACGGCATGTCAGCAGAGCTGGCCGACCGGCTGGAGCAACGCACCGACCTGGACCTGATTGACATGGGTGGTGTCGGCGGCACGTTGGCCGGCAATGCGCTGTCCATCGCGGCTGCCCGGGCAACCCTCGAGCACGTTCTGACCGACGACGCGTTCACCGGCATGACCGCTCTCGCCACGCGCTTCACCGAGGGCGTGCAGCAGGTCATTGACGGGCAGGGGCTGGCGTGGTCGATCACCCAGCTCGGTGCGCGCGCGGAGTACCGCTTCGTCAAGCCGACGCCGCGCAACGGGACCGAGTCCCACCTTGCCCAGGACTCCGACCTGGACGACTACCTCCACGTCTATCTCGCCAACCGCAGCATCCTGCTGACGCCGTTCCACAACATGGCCCTGATGTGTCCGGCCACGACCGCGGCCGACGTGGATGCGCACCACGAGGTGTTCGCGGCGGCGGTGCAGGAGCTGGTCGGCTGACCGGTCAGTGTCCGAACCGGAACACCGTTCTGGTCCGGTAGGTCTCGCCGGGGCGCAGCACCGTGGAGGGGAATGACGGCTGGTTGGGGGAGTCCGGGAAGTGCTGGGTCTCCAGGCAGAAGGCATCGCCCTTGCGGTAGGCATGCCCGCCCTTTCCGACGACGGTCCCGTCCAGCAGGTTGCCTGTGTAGAACTGCACGCCGGGCTGGTCGGTCCAGACCTCGAGCGTGCGCCCGGTGGTTGGCTCGCGCACCTGCGCAGCCAGCCGTTCGCCATCGCCGTGCGAGTCGTCGATCACCCAGTTGTGGTCGAAGCCGCCGGCAGCACGGCGTACCTCCTCATCGTCCGCCCCGTCGCGCCGCGCAGCGCCGATCGACCGGAAAGATCCGAAGTCCATCGGTGTGCCGGTCACGTCGACCACCTGGCCGGTGGGTATCTGGACCTCGTCGACCGGGGTGAAGCTGCGCGCCAGCAGGCGCACCTCGTGATCGTCGACCGAGCCCGAGGTGGCGCCCGCGAGGTTGACGTAGGAGTGGTTGGTCAGGTTGACGACTGTCGGGTGGTCGGTCGTCGCCTCGTAGTCGATGCGCAGATCTGACCCGGTCACCGTGAACGAAACGGTCGTCGTCAACTGGCCCGGAAAGCCCATGTCGCCGTCGGGGCTCACGTGCCGCAGCGCGACCGACTCGGCGGCAGTGGACTCCTGCACCGACCACAGATGCTTGTCGAAGCCGACCGTGCCGCCGTGGAGGCAGTTCGGCCCGTCGTTGACGGGCAGTTGATAGTCCGTGTCGTCCAGGGCGAACCGCCCGCCCGCGATCCGGTTGGCGTAGCGCCCCACAGTCGCCCCGAAGTAGGGATGCGGGCCCAGGTAGCCGCTGAGGTCGTCGAACCCGAGGACGACGTCGGCCACCTGACCGTCGCGATCGGGAACCAGCGCCGACTGGATGATCCCGCCGTAAGCCAGCACCGCCACCTGAAGCGCGTCACCACCCAGGACGAACCGGTCGACGCTGCGGCCGTCGTCCAGCCGGCCGAAATCGTTGCGCTGCACGAGCCCTATCTCAGCTCATCGGTCGGAGGCGCCAACTCGCGGCCCGGACGGCCAGACGTTCGGCGATGCGCCTTGAGCTTCGGGTTGGGTCATATCCGCTGGTTGCCCGGGTCCGATCCGGGACATCGCCTGCCACGTCGAGCATGGGGTGGACTTGACGACAGATAGGGTAGGGGGGTATAGTAAGGCGCAGTCCACGATGTACCGCGAAAGGACGACCGACATGGCCGACACCGACCCGACCCTGACCCGAACTGCCATCTCGGCCACCCTGCACTGCCTGACCGGGTGCGCCATCGGTGAGGTCCTGGGCATGGTCATCGGTACCGCCCTCGGCTGGGGGAACCTCGCCACGATCGTGCTGGCCGTCGTCCTCGCCTTCTTCTTCGGCTACCTGTTGACGATCACGCCGGTGCTGCGCTCGGGTCTGTCTTTCGGGACTGCCGTGAAGGTGGCCCTCGCTGCCGACACCGTGTCGATCCTGGTGATGGAGATCGTCGACAACGCCATCGTTCTCGCCGTGCCCGGGGCGATGGAGGCAAGCCTGTCCGACCTGCTCTTCTGGGGCAGTCTGGTGGTCTCGCTCGTGGTCGCTTTCGTCGTCACGGTGCCCGTCAACCGGGCCATGATCGGGCGCGGACGCGGGCACGCAGTAGTCCACCAGTACCACCACTGACCCGCCTGCAACCGGCCCGCCAGACGGCCCTTCCGACGGGCCTCCGCACGATCGGCATCCTCGGTCCCCTAGGTTGGGCGGCGATGAGAGTCGGAGTGCCCGCGGAGACGCAGTCGGGAGAGCGGCGCGTGGCGCTGCTGCCCGACGCGGTGTCGCGCCTGCTCGCCGCCGGGCTCGAGGTGGTGGTCGAGTCCGGAGCCGGCCTCCCGGCGTACGCCTCCGACGACGCCTACCGCGCGGCCGGCGCGGCGATCGTTGACGACGTCCTGGCCGACAGCGACGTGGTCCTCGGTGTCGCGCCCCTCACCACCGAGCAGGTCGACCGGCTACGCCCCGGGACGATCACCATCAGCTTCCTGCCCGCCGATGACACCGCACGCATCGAGCGACTGGGGGCGCGCGGCGTGATGGCGTTTTCGATGGAGCTCGTGCCCCGGATTTCGCGGGCCCAGTCGATGGATGCCCTGTCCTCACAGGCCCTGGTTGCCGGCTACCGATGCACCCTGGTCGCTGCCCAGCGGCTACCGCGCTTCTTTCCCCTGTTCATGACCGCCGCCGGCACCGTCGCACCGGCGAAAGTGCTCGTTCTCGGCGCCGGCGTCGCGGGCCTGCAGGCGATTGCTACTGCTCGCCGGCTCGGCGCGGTGGTGCAGGCGTACGACGTGCGCACGGCCTCCCGCGACGAGGTGCGCTCGATGGGGGCCACGTTCATCGAGCTGGACCTGGAGGCTCTCGAGGGCACCGGCGGCTACGCCCGCGAGATGACGGAGGATCGAGCCGCTCGCCAGCGGGAGCTGCTCACGCCGTACGTCGCCGACTCCGATGCCGTCATCACCACCGCGGCTGTGCCGGGGCGCGAGGCGCCGCTGCTCGTCACGGCCGACATGGTCGCCGCGATGCGGCCCGGGTCGGTGGTGGTCGACCTGGCTGCCGAGAGCGGCGGCAACTGCGAGCTGTCCCGCCCCGGCGAGGACGTCGAGCACCACGGCGTGCTCGTGTGGGGCGGCAAGGACGTCGCCTCGTCGATGCCGGTGCATGCCAGCCAGCTCTATGCGCGCAACGTCTCCAACCTGCTGCTGCTGATGACCAACGAGGGGGAGGTCGTGCCAGACTTCGAGGACGAGATCGTGGCGACGGCCTGCGTGACGGGCCGGACCGCATGAGTGAGGGCATGGCGCTGCTGACGATCTTCGTGCTGGCGGTGTTCGTCGGCTTCGAGGTCATCTCGAAGGTCTCCACGGTGCTCCACACGCCGCTGATGTCTGGCGCCAACGCGATCCACGGTGTGATCCTCGTCGGGGCGATCATCGCGACCGGGCAGACCGACAACACCCCGACGCTCGTGCTCGGGCTCGTGGCGGTCCTGCTCGCGACGCTCAACCTGGTCGGCGGCTTCGTGGTAACCGACCGGATGCTCGAGATGTTCGGGCGCGGGCGCCGCCGTCCGGCCGACCGGGCACCGGCCGATGGCGCAGAGGGGCCCGGAACGTGAGCCAGGACTGGTCCGATGTGGCGTATCTCGTCGCCGCGGCCTGCTTCATCCTCGCCCTCAAGGGCCTGTCCGGACCCAAGACTGCCCGCCGCGGCAACCTGATCGGTGCCGGGGGCGCGGTCCTCGCAGTGGCCGTGGTGTTCGCGTCGGAGGACCTCGACCACCTGGTGCCCATCGTCGCGACGATCGTGGTCGGCGCCGTGGTCGGCACGATCGTGTCCCGTCGGGTCGCGATGACGTCGATGCCCCAGCTGGTGGCAGCGTTCAACGGCGTAGGCGGCGGGGCGGCCGCGCTGGTGGCGCTCCTGGAGTTGTCCGACGCTGACTCGCGGTCGACACTGGTGGCCGCGCTGTTCACCGTCGTGCTCGGTTCGGTCAGCTTTGCGGGGTCGGCGGTGACGTTCGCCAAGCTGCAGGAGCTGATGACCGGACGGCCGGTCACCTTCCCCGGTGGACCTGTGCTTTTCGGCGGCTTGGTGGTTGCCGACGTCCTCGTCTGTGGGTGGGCCTACGACCAGCAGCTCAGCCAGTCCGCCGCGATTCCGGCTGCGCTCGTCGTGCTGATCTCACTCGTTGTCGGCGTGCTGTTCGTGCTGCCGGTCGGCGGCGCCGACGTGCCGATCGTGATCTCGCTCCTGAACGCGTTCACCGGGCTGACGGTGGCCGCGAGCGGCTACGTCCTTGGCAACACGCTGCTGATCGTCGCGGGGACGCTGGTCGGCGCCTCCGGCACGATCCTCACCCGGATGATGGCCGCGGCCATGGGCCGGTCGGTGACGAGCATCCTGTTCGGGGCGTTCCAGGGCGGGTCGACGGCCGGCTCGCAGGAGGCCAGTGATCGCCCGGTGCGCTCGGCTAACGCCGAGGACGTCGCCGTGCTCCTGGGCTACGCGCGCAAGGTCGTCATCGTGCCGGGCTACGGGCTGGCGGTCGCGCAAGCGCAGCACACGATCAACGAGCTCGTCGAGATGCTGCAGGAGCGCGGTGTCGACGTGTCCTACGGCATCCACCCGGTGGCCGGCCGGATGCCCGGGCACATGAACGTGCTGCTGGCCGAGG
>JBDUAP010000178.1:0-6210 GCA_040004585.1 Sporichthyaceae bacterium | reverse complement strand
GCGATGGCGCAGCGTGACCCGCTGGTCGAGTACCAGCGCGAGGGCTTCGACATGTTCGCCAACATGATGGACGCGATCAAGGAGGAGTCGGTCGGCTTCGTGTTCAACCTCGAGGTGCAGGTCGACGACGACGCCGAAGGGTCAGCCCCCGGAGCTGAGGCCAGTGGCGAGCGCCACCCCGACGTCGTCGCCAAGGGGCTCGACGCCCCGCGGCGCCCGGCCCGGCTGCAGTACTCCGCGCCCTCGATCGACGGCGACACCGGCGACGCCGGGGGAGTGGCCACTGCAGTCGACGTCGAGGAGAGCGAATACGGCGACGTGCCGCGCAATGCTCCCTGCCCGTGCGGCTCGGGCAAGAAGTTCAAGCGCTGCCACGGCGACCCGAGAAACCGGGCCGGCTGACCCAACCTGGCATGGGGTCTCCGGATACTCAGCCGAGTTCGAGCGCAGTGCACTGCCAACGGCCGTCCATGCCCTCGAGCCGGAGCGCGACGGCGGTGCAGCGAATGCCTCGGCGAACGAGGGCCGAGACTTCGGCAACGCCGTCGGCAGGCTCGGTCACGTGCACCGACCGCACGACGGCGCGCGCCGGGATAGGCCCGCCCGGGCGGGCGCCGGACGTGATGCGGCAGGCCACGGCGTCGTAGACCTCCGTCGTCGTCCAGCGCACCAGCTGGCTCGCCGGCCGGTCTCCCGCGAGCACCTCCGTGACCGCCTGCACGAACCGGCCGGCCCAGGTCCGCGGCTCGGGGAGCGCGGCCCGAGGCGTCGGCTGCGGCCCGAACTCCACCTCGTCGAGCACCTCGTCGGCCTCGGCCGGGGCGACCAGGCGCAGCGCGGGTGCAGCGACGAGCTCGAGCGGCACCTCCGGGATGGCAGGTACACCGCTCGGTAGCAGGAACGCCAGCGCCAGGGTGCCCTGCACCGCTGCGCTGTGTTCGCTCCGTCCGGCGTGCAGCCCAGCGGAAGGGCCGACCTCGTCGTCGTACGGCGGCTCCCAGGCCGGCAGCGGGAGGCGGCGCACGGTGGTGGCGGTCGCAGGTGTCATGGGTCTCCTCGGTGCTCAGGTGCCGGGCGGCCGAAGCAGCTGGCCGGGCAGGATCAGGTCGGGGTCGGGTCCGATGGTCGATCTGTTGGTCGCGTGCCAGCGGGGCCAGCTCGCGGCGATCTCGGCGGCCGTGGCATCCGGGCCCAGCGCTCGGGCGGCGATGTCCCAGAGCGTGTCGCCCCGTCGTACGACGACGTGGTCGCTCACGGCACGGCCGCGGTGCGGCCGGGACACCAGCAGCGCAAGTGGCTCGGCGGGGTGACCCAGCGACACGACCGCAGGCGCGGGACGGTCCGGGGTCCACCGCTCGAGCGCGGGCGGATCGGCGTGGGGCTCGGCCGTCTGCGCAATCTGTGTTGCCGTGGCAACGGTGCGGTCGGCCTGCGCCGGCAGCGCCAGGACGACCGGTGCTCCTACCAGGCCGACCCCCAACAACAGGGCGGCCAGTCGCCGGAGCGCCAATGGCGTGATCGCCCGGGCGACCTGGTCCAGGCGACCGGCGCGACGCCAGGCCGCGGCAGCCAGGGAGACCAGCAGTGCGACGGCCAACCAGCTGAGCACGGCCCACCCGACGCCGGCGGCGACGAGGGCAAGGAGGTCGTCGAACGCGGCCGGTCCGGGTGTGGTGACCGCAGACACGGCGCCGGAGGTGCCCCAGGCCAGGGCCCCGGCAAAGGTCAGAAGGGCGGCCGGGATGGCGATCAGGAGGGCTCTCCGTGCCGTTCCGGACTGCACTTGCATCTTTTCACCTCCGGTTAATTGTGTTTGCTTTTGTACACGCCGTTTTACCTCCAGTCAAGCCCGATGAATGGATCCGGGCGGTCGTGCGGTAGGAAGGGCCGGGCGCCTCGGCACGGATCGAGACCCGCCGGCGGCGGGAGGCAGGAGCGGGCATGCGGTGGGACGACCTGTTCGCCGACCTCGAGGGTCAGCTGGCGGCGGCGGAGGGGGCTGAGCTCGCGGCCGAGGTAGCCGACCGAACGCGCCACGAGACGGCCCAGCTCGGGCTGCTCGACCGGCTCGCGCCGGCTGCGGGCCATGACGTCCGGCTGCACCTCATCGGCGCCGACCAGGTCAGCGGACGGCTCGACCGGGTCGGCGCGGAGTGGCTGCTCGTCTCCGAGGCGGCCGGGCGCCAGGCCCTGGTGCCGGTCGCGGCGGTGCTCTCCGCGGGCGGGCTCGGGTCGCTGTCGCGGGCGCCGGGTCAGGAGGGGCGGGTGTTCGCCCGCCTCGGGCTCGCCTCAGCGCTGCGGGCGATCGCCCGGGACCGCGTGCAGGTCGTCATCGGGGTGCTCGACGGCAGCGCCGTCACCGGGACGGTGGACCGCGTGGGGGCGGACTTCCTCGAAGTGGCCGAGCACGGCCCGGGTGAACCGAGGCGGCGCAGTGAGGTCAGCGGGATGCGCGCTGTCCCCTTCGCCGCCATCGCAGTCGTGCGCAGCGGCTAGGAGCCATCGTTCTCGTCTTCGTCGGCTTTGCCGAGCGGATGGGTGTTCACGAAGTCACGAGTCTGCTCATACATCCGTGCGATGTAGCCCTCGAGCTCGTTGGTCTCGACCCGCCACTGCCCGCGGCCACCGACCTTGATAGCGGGCAGGTCGCCGTTGCGCACCAGTGCATAGGCCTGTGCCGCCGAGATGTTGAGGACCTCGGCGACATCAGCGAGCTGCAGGAAGCGCGGAGGAGGCACGCCAGCCAGTGTGCCAGCGCGGCGAGCACCGGCAGCCGAGCCATCCACAGCGTCCCGTCCCACGTCCAGACACGTCGCTCCCGAGGCCCGCCTGTGGACAGCCCTGCTCCCCCCGCGGGACAGCGTGCGGCAGGATGAGCGGGCCCGCACTGAAGGATGGGGGAGACCCGTGTCCGACCTGCCGACCCCAGGTGCCGCGCGGCTGCCCAGGGCCAGGTGGCTCGATGCGCGCCTGCTCATCGGGCTGCTGCTCGTCCTCGTGTCCGTCGTGGTCGGGGCCAAGGTTTTTGCCGACGCCGATGAGCGCGTCGCCGTCTGGGCCGTGACGCGAGACCTCGGTGCTGACACCACGCTGGCCTCCGCCGACCTCATGACGAGGTCGGTCCGTCTGGACCGGGCGGCCGGGCGCTACGTCTCGGCTGACCAGTCGCTGGAGGGGCTTGTCCTGCGCCGGGCGGTCGGCAAGGACGAGCTCCTGCCCGTGGCTGCGCTCGGCGAGCCGGGAGCGGTCGACCAGCGGCGCGTGGTCATCGAGGTCGACCGGTTCACCGCCGCCGGCCTCGACAAGGGCCGGGTCGTCGATGTCTACGCCGTGCGCGAGAGCGCCAGCAATGCCGAGCCGGCCAAGCCCGAGCTGGTGCTGGCCGGCGTGACCGTGGCCGAGGACGTCAACTCCGGTGGCAGCGCGTTCGGGGGCAGCGGATCGAAGGCCGGTGTGACCCTGGTCGTCGACGGCCCGGATGTGGCGAAGGTGATCGACGCTGTCGCCCATGGCACGGTCTTCGTCGTCCAGGTCCCGTCGGGTGGCAACGGCGACCCGACCACGGCCGCCACGTGAGCGTCCCCGTCCTCACCGCGGTGACCGGCGCGAGCTGGGAGGCCGCGTTGGTCGCCAACCTGGAGCGCTCCCATGCGGGCATCACCGTCGTGCGCCGGTGCGTCGACCTCCCCGACCTGCTCGCGGCGGCTGCAGCCGGCACGGCTCGGGCGGTGCTGCTCTCGGCCGAGCTGCGGCGGCTCGACCGCGACGCGCTGTCCCGGCTGGCCGCGGCCCGGGTCGCGGTCGTGGGTCTGGTCGCACCCGGCGACGATGCCGCCGAGCAGCGGTTGCGCCAGCTCGGGCTCGTGCACGTGCTGCCCGCCGACGCGCCTGCAGCCGACATCGCGACGGCAGTCACCCAGGCCCTGCAGGACCAGGCTGACCCTGGCGCTTACTCGTCACCCCTGTCCGCGCTGCCCGATCTCGACCTGGAGCAGTCCTCGGCCGGGCGACACGTGACAGCCGGCTTCGAGGCACCGATCGAGGCCGGCACCGGCCGTCTGGTCGCGGTGTGGGGGCCGACCGGCGCGCCCGGACGCACCACCGTCGCGGTCGGGCTCGCAACCGAGCTGGCCTGCTCCGGTGTGCACACCCTGCTCGCCGACGCCGATGTCTACGGCGGTGTCGTCGCCCAGGTGCTCGGTTTCCTCGACGAGGCACCCGGTCTCGCCGCCGCTGTCAGGCTCGCCAACAACGGCCAGCTCGACCTTGCTGGTCTCGCCAGGGTGGCCCCGGTGGCCGGACCGGGACTGCGGGTCCTGACGGGCATCTCCCGGGCGGCGCGGTGGCCCGAGCTGCGGCCGGCTGCGCTCGAGCAGGTCTGGTCCCTCGCGCGCAGCCTCGCTGCGGTCACCGTCGTCGACTGCGGCTTCGCCCTCGAGCAGGACGAGGAGCTCACGTTCGACACCGCGGCGCCGCGGCGCAACGGCGCCACCCTGGTCACGCTGGAGCAGGCGGATGTCGTGCTGGTTGTCGGTGCTGCCGACCCGGTCGGCATGCAGCGTCTCGTGCGTGGCCTTGCCGAGCTGAGGGAGGCAGTGCCGAGCGCCAGGCCGCGGGTGGTCCTCAACCAGGTCCGTCGAAGCACGGTCGGGGGCGAGCCGCACGCCCAGCTCACCGAGGCACTGGCCCGCTACGCCGGCATCATCGAGGTCGACTTCGTCCCCTACGACCGCGATGCGCTGGACCTCGCGGTGCTCCAGGGTCGAGCGCTTGCGGAGGTGGCCACCGAGTCGCCGGCCCGCCACGCGATTGCCAGGATCGCCGCCGGTCTGATCGGCCGACCTGCGCCGCGCGAACGCCGTCGTCTCCTCGGGCGGCGCTGATGGCGACACCCCGGGCTCTCGTCGTCGACTGGGGCGGCGTGCTGACCGAGCCGCTCGAGCCGTCGATGCGGGCGTGGGCCGAGATCGACGACGTCGACTTCGACTCCTACCTCGCCGTGATGCGCAGCTGGCTCGGCGACCACCAGGGCGACCTGGCCGCCAGCAACCCGATCGCAGCCCTGGAACGCGGTGAGATCGAGGTGCCGCACTTCGAGGAGCAGTTCGCCGAGCGACTCTCGACCCGCTCAGGTCACCCGGTGCAAGCCGAAGGGCTGCTGCAGCGCATGTTCGACCAGTTCGCCGGCGTCCCGGCGATGGCGGCCTTGGTGCTGCGTGCCCGCCGCGCCGGTCTGCTCACCGGGCTGCTCTCGAACTCGTGGGGCAACGTCTATCCCCGCGAGGGCTGGGACGAGATGTTCCACACCATCGTCATCTCCGGCGAGGTGGGCATGCGCAAGCCCGACCGCGAAATCTTCGAGCACACCCTGGACCTGCTCGGGGTCGACGCGGGCGAGGCGGTGTTCGTCGACGACCTGCTCGCTAACGTGCACGCCGCGGTGGAAGTCGGACTGGTCGGTGTGCACCACTCGTCGTACGACGAGACCGCGGCCGAGCTCGAGGCGATTTTCGGCATCCCACTGCGCGGCTGAGAATCACTCGGCCCGTCGACTCGATCGGCCGGCGACGACCGCCGTGCAGCAGCCGAAAGCGTTTCCACAGATTGTGGCCGGGTCTTGTCGGAGGTCGGTCTCGTGGTCTAGGATCGAACGTATGTTCGAGACATCGGGTGGGACCGGCGCGACGGTGCTCGCGCCGGACCCCGGCGATGAGGTGCTCGGGACGGCCACCCTGACCGGCTGGCGGCCCCGGCTGGCCCGGCTGGACCGGGCAGTGGGTGACGCCGAACGCGTCGAGCAGATCCGGGTGCTCGAGGAGCTGAAGTCCGCGGCGGCGGCGGCGCAGGCGGTGGTGACCGCGGACTTCGTGGCATCCCAGCGCGCCGAGCAGCGCGCGGGCGGAGTGCCCTCGCAGGAGTTAGGCCGGGGAATGGCGGCGCAGGTCGCGTTGGCCCGACGTGACTCCCCACACCGCGGAGGCCGCTACGTCGGACTGGCGCAGGCACTGGTGCACGAGATGCCCGCGACGCTGGCAGCCTTGCGCGCCGGCGACATCAATGAGTGGCGGGCCATCATCGTGGCCCGGGAGACCGCCTGCCTGACCCGCGAGGATCGCCAGGTCGCGGACAGCGAGCTGGCCGGGTGCCTCGCACGGCTGGGTGACCGGCAGGTCGAGGCCGCGGCCCGCACGGTCGCCTACCGGCTGGACC
>JBDUAP010000177.1:0-6233 GCA_040004585.1 Sporichthyaceae bacterium | reverse complement strand
GTGGCGTAGGGCACGTGGCCCAGCGTCGGCAGCTTGGTGCCCGGCCCGATGGAGCCGATGACCCAGCGCGGCTGCTCACTCGTCGTACGGTCGTCTGCGACTTCGCGGGCGATCCGGGCACCGGCCTCGGCGAGCTCCTCGATGCGGTCCTCGATGCCGTACTCGGCCAGGTTGGCCAGGTTGGCGCCGAACGTGTTGGTCTCGACCAGGTCGACGCCGGCGTCGAAGTAGGCCTCGTGGACGGCGCGGACGATGTCGGGCCGGGAGATGTTCAGGATCTCGTTGCAGCCCTCATGACCCTGGAAGTCGTCCATGGTCGGGTCCTGGGCCTGCAACATCGTGCCCATCGCCCCGTCGGCGACGAGGACGCGCTGGGACAGGGTGGTGCGCAGCAACTCAGGAGTATTGGACATCGACGGCAAGTCTACGAGGGTCCTCTGTGGCAGGCTGCATGGTGAGACATGGACAGGCAGGGACAGGCAGGGACAGGGCGAAAACACTGACCGAAGGGTCGGACCGGAGGCTGCGGGTGATCGAGCTCGAGGCGTTTCCCGAGCTGGTGGACCCCATCCTGATCGCGGCCTTCGAGGGCTGGAACGACGCCGGGGACGCCGCGACCGCCGCGGTTGAGCACCTCGAGGAAGTGTGGCCCACCACTCCGCTCGGGACGTTCGAGCCCGAGGAGTACTACGACTACCAGGTCAACCGGCCGATGATCGCCCTCGATGACGACGGGCGGCGGTTCATCACCTGGCCAACGACGCGAATCTCCTTCGCCCGGCTGCCCGACATCGGGCGTGACGTGGTCCTGATCCGTGGCATCGAGCCCAACATGCGCTGGCAGTCGTTCGCGGCGGAGCTGCTCGAGATCTGCCACGAGCTCGGCGTGAAGATGGTGGTGACGCTCGGTGCCCTGCTGGCCGACTCGCCGCATACCCGGCCGGTGCCGGTGAGCGGGACGTCCTCGGACGACGGGGTCGCGCGCAGCCTGCACCTGGAGCCGTCACGCTACGAGGGCCCGACCGGCATCGTCGGGGTCATCAACGATGCGTGCGGGCGGGCCGGGATACCGGCGCTGTCGATCTGGGCGGCGGTGCCGCACTACGTCGCGCAACCGCCCTGCCCCAAGGCGACCCTGGCGCTGCTGCGGCACATCGAGGACCTGCTCGACGTGCCGATCCCGCTCGGCGAGCTGCCCGAGGACGCCCGCGCCTGGGAGCGCGGCGTGGACGAGCTCGCGGCCGAGGACGCCGAGGTCGCGGAGTACGTGCGCTCCCTGGAGGAGGCAAAGGACCTGGCCGAGGCACCGGAAGCATCGGGCGACGCGATCGCGCGCGAGTTCGAGCGCTACCTCCGCCGCCGCGACGAACCCCCGAAGTAGCCGCTAGAGGTGGATGCCGAGGAGGGCATCAACGGTCTGCCGCACCAGAGCGGATCCGGTCGCGTCGCCGCTTGACTGCAGCGCCTCGTCGCCGCCGGACTGGAGCGCCTGGTCGGCCCACGCGTCCACGACGGAGAGCCCGGCCGGCGCGTCGAGGTCGTCGGCCAAATGCTGGCGGAGCCCGTCGAGCACCGCATCGGCTGACGGGCCGGACGCCGACGCGGCTGCCTCGCGCCACCGAGCGAGCCGCCCCTCCGCACGCACGAGGTCGTCCTCGGTCCACTCCCAGTCGGAGCGGTAGTGGTGGGCGAGCAAAGCGAGCCGGATGGCCATCGGGTCGCGTCCCGCGCGCCGAAGCGCCGAGACAAAGACCAGGTTGCCCTTGGATTTCGACATTTTCTCGCCGCCCAGCGCGACCATCCCGGCGTGCACGAAGTGCTGGGCGAACGGCCACTCCCCGGTCAGAACGTAGCCCTCGGATGCGCCCATCTGGTGGTGTGGGAAGGCCAGGTCGGTGCCACCGCCCTGGACGTCGAACCCGACGCCGAGGTGCTCCAGCGCGATCGCGGTGCACTCGATGTGCCAGCCGGGACGGCCGGACCCGAGCTCGGTGTCCCACGCAGGCTCGCCCGGGCGGCCGGCCTGCCACAGCAGGCAGTCCAGCGGGTGCTTCTTGCCGACGCGGTCAGGGTCACCACCGCGCTCGGCGAACAGCCGCAGCATCTCGGCCTCGTCCAGGTTGCTCACCGAGCCGAATCGCGGGTCGGCGTGGACGGCGAAGTAGGTGTCACCGTCCACGTCGTAAGCGGCTCCCTTGCCCTGCAGCGCCCGCACCGCCTCGACGATCCGCGGGATCGCCTCCACGGCGCCCACGAAGTGCTCGGGCGGGACTACGGCCAGGGCGGTCATGTCCTCGCGGAAGAGGTCGATCTCGCGTTCGGCGAGCTCTCGCCAGTCCTCGCCGTCCCGCTCGGCGCGCTCGAGAAGGGGGTCGTCGACGTCGGTGACGTTCTGCACGTAGTGCACCTGGTGGCCGGCGTCGCGCCAGACCCGGCCGACCAGGTCGAAGGCGACGTAGGTCGCGGCATGGCCGATATGGGTGGCGTCGTACGGCGTGATGCCGCACACGTACATGCGCGCGGTCGGGCCGGGAGCGGTCGGCCGGAGCCGCCCGGTCGCCGAGTCGTGCAGACACAAGGTGCCGCCCACGCCGGGAAGCGACGGCACTTCCGGGGCGGGCCAGGCGCGCATCCGACGAGCCTAACCGCGCGGAATCAGAACGGCGGCCAAGGGATCGCGGGCCATCCCTCCATCGGCAGCGCGAACCGACCGGCCGAAAGCAGACCGTCCACCCGGCGCCGGGTCGCGCGCACCTCGGCACCGGTCAGCAGGGCGGACAGCCGGGAGCCGAGCTTGCCGTCGAGCTGCCCCGTCAGGTTCGTCAGCACCCAGGTCTCCTCTGCGGAGAGCGGGTCACCGGCCCATCCCCACAGCACGGTGCGCAGCTTGGGCTCGACGTGGAAGGAAACCCCGTGGTCGACGCCGAGCACCTGCCCGTTCGGCAGCGGCAGCACGTGACCACCCTTGCGGTCGGCGTTGTTGACGACGGCGTCCAGGACCGCCATCCTCCGCAGCCGCACGTCGTCGGCGTGGCCGAGCACCACCGGCTGCCCTCCGCTGCCGAGGGCATCCAGGACGCGCAGCCAGTCGTCGGGGAACTTGCTGGGTGGTACGACGTCGATGAGCGAGACCCCGGGGTCGCTGTCGACCCACAGCTGGCACATACCCGGCCCGAACGGCCCGTCGCGCAGCACGGTCGGCGGCACGATGTCCCACCCCGTCGCCTCGGACACGACGTACGTCGCCACCTCGCGCGCCGCCAGGGTGCCGTCGGGGAAGTCCCAGAGCGGGCGCTCCCCCGCGACCGGCTTGTAGACGCAGCGCGCCTGTGTCCCGTCCAGCTCGATGTCGCAGAACAGGGTCGCGTTGCTGGCGTCGACGAGCCGGCCCTCGACCGAGATCTCGCCATGGCGCAGCAGCTGCAGAGCGCTGTCGACGTCGATCGCGGTCACGCCACCCAGTCTGCCTGGTCGCACGAGGGTCAGCGGCGGTAGCCGTTGGCGCGTGGGCAGACGTGCCCGGCGGGGTCCAGCGGGTTTCCACAGAAGGGACAGGGCGGCCGGCCGGCCGCGACGAGGGCGAGCGCTCGCTTGACGAAGGCCCGCGCGGCCAGACCGGAGATGCGCACCCGCAGCAGCGGGGGGCCTTCCTCGGTCTCGTCGATCAGCGTGGCTGTGTCGTCCGTGTCGTCCGTGTCCTCCTCGGTGACTGCTTGTGCCTCGATCACCACGCGCTCGTCGTCGCCGTCCCAGGCCAGTGCCATCGTGCCGACCCTGAAGTCCTCCTCGATGGGCACGTCCAGTGGGTCGGTGTCCTCGGTGTCCGCGACCGGGGCGGCCGGGACCGAGGCCTCTCCGCCGCTGCGCCGCACGACTTCGTCGAGCAACGCGTCAACCCGCTCCGCGAGAACGGTCACCTGCTGCTTCTCCAGAGCAACGCTGGTCGTGCGGCCGCCACCAGTCGCCTGCAGGAAGAAGGTGCGTTGGCCGGGTTCGCCGACCGTGCCCGCCACGAACCGCTCCGGGGGGTCGTACTCGAGGATGACGCGCGCCATGGCGCCGACCCTATGCCGAGTCGGCGGAACCAAGGCCGCCGCCGAGAGAGGCCTCGGAGGCCGGTGGCTTGCGCCTCCGGCGGGTTCCCTTGCGCG
This sequence comes from Sporichthyaceae bacterium, assembly GCA_040004585.1. Classification (GTDB taxonomy): domain Bacteria; phylum Actinomycetota; class Actinomycetes; order JACCUZ01; family JACCUZ01; genus JBDUAP01. The sequence continues at coordinate 2,082 of JBDUAP010000177.1, read as the reverse complement.
GTGCCAGGAAGCTCAGGTCGCCACCGACATCGTTGACGCGCAGCACGAACGGCCGCAACGGGGTGTAGCTGACGATGCTGACCGAGCCGGGGTCGACCACCAGTCGCTGGAACTGGTCGAGGTGCATGCCGAGAGCGTCCGCGAGCACGGCTTTGACGACGTCACCGTGGGAGACGACGGCGTAGACCGCGTCGCCCCGATCTCCGCCGAGACGTTCGTTCCAGTCCCGTACGGCGTCCACCGCCCGGTCGGCCATGGCGCGCAGCGACTCCCCGCCCTCACCCGGGAACGTCATCGCCGACGGATGCGACTGGACCACCTTCCACAGCGGCTCCTTGGCAAGCTTCTTCAGCTCCTGGCCGGACCACTCGCCGTACCGCACCTCTCCTACCCGGTCGTCGGGGCGCACTGGGACGTCGCGCCCTGCAAGCAGAAGCTCGGTCGTCTCGCGGCACCGCTGCAGCGGGCTGGTCACGACGGCAGACAAGGGGACCGGCGCGAGCCGGCCGGCGAGGGCGCGCACCTGCGCCTCGCCCGTGGGGTCCAGGGACACGCCCTCGGTCCACCCGGCGAGCACACCTGCGTCGTTCGCCGTCGTGCGGCCGTGGCGGACGAGCAGCACCGTGGTCACGTCGCGGCACTCTACGCAGGCGCTGGCCTGCCGGGTCGGTCACAATGGCCCGGTGATCGTTGACTGCGCCCTTTACCGCGACGGCAAGCGTGCTGCTCCGGTGGGCGATCTGTCCGATGCGCTGGCCATGGCCCGACGCGACGGCGCGGCGTTCATCTGGATCGGGCTGTACGAGCCCGACGCCGCCGAGCTGGACCGGGTCTCTGCCGAGCTGGGCCTGCATCCACTCGCCGTCGAGGACGCCGTCAAGGCCCACCAGCGGCCCAAGGTGGAGGACTACGAGGACTCGCTGTTCGTGGTCCTCAAGACAGTGTCGTACGACGACGCCACCTCCAGCATCTCGATCGGCGAGGTGATGCTGTTCGTCGGCGACAGTTTCGTGGTGAGCGTTCGGCACGGCGAAGCGAAGGCCCTCTCAGATGTGCGGCATCGGCTGGAGAACGAGCCGACGCTGGCGCAGTGCGGCCCGTCGGCTGTTCTGTACGCCGCCGCAGACCGGATCGTCGATGACTACACCCAGGTTGCCCTCGAGCTCGAGCAGGACATCGACGACGTCGAGGAAGCTGTCTTCGCCCACGGAGGTGGCGCCGACGCCGAACGGATCTACAAGCTCAAGCGTGAGGTGATCGAGTTCCGCAGAGCGGTCCGCCCCCTGGTGGAGCCGATGAAGAGTCTCGCGGCCGGCATGGTCCCCAACATCCACAAGGAGATGCAGCATTTTCTTCGCGACGTCGCCGACCACATCGCCCGGGTCGTCGACCAGATCGACAACTTCGACGAGTTGCTCACGTCGGTGCTCAACGCCAACCTGGCCCAGGTCCAGGTGCGGCAGAACAACGACATGCGCCGGATCTCGGCATGGGTCGCGATCGTGGCCGTTCCGACCATGATCGCCGGGATCTATGGGATGAACTTCGATCACATGCCTGAGCTGCACTGGCGTTACGGCTACCCGATGGCGGTGGCTCTGATGGCGGGGTTCTGTGTCGCTCTCTATCGGGCGTTCAAGCGGTCCGGCTGGCTCTGACGGGCTGATATTCTGCATAGGCTTGTCCCGGTACGTCCCACCACCTGAGCTGTTTTGCTCCGGTCGACGGCGCCGGGACGCACCATTGTCTGGTGCCGCTCGGGGGCGGGCGAGGCACCCGATGTCGTTGGGGTGGAATCAGTGAGCAGGACCGTCCGTCCGGGCGGCGGCCGAGCCGTCGTCTTCTTCGTTGCCGCGCTCGCAGCGGTCCTGCCCGCATCGACACTGCCCGCTGCTGCGGCCGACCCGACGACGACTCGGCGGCCGCCGGCTACCTCCGCGCCCTCCACCGCCAGCACGACCACGGATGGAACAGCAGCGAGTGGCACCGCCGCGAGGCGGGACGAGGACATCCACGCAGATCCGACCCTGGTGGCGGCCTCGGCCACGCTCGTCGCCGCCGAACAAGACCTCGCCGCGGCCC
>JBDUAP010000176.1:0-6270 GCA_040004585.1 Sporichthyaceae bacterium | reverse complement strand
TCAACGACCCGGAGCTGTTCTTCGCCGAGTCGCCCGCGGACGTGGAGTACGCCAAAGCGCTCTGCGCGAACTGCCCCGTTCGTCTCGCCTGCCTGTCCGGAGCTCTCGAGCGTGAAGAGCCCTGGGGAGTCTGGGGTGGCGAATGGTTCGTCCACGGGGCCGTCGTGGCGCGTAAGCGTCCACGTGGACGCCCCCGCAAGTCCGAGGTCGCTGCCTGACCGAGGACACCTGCAGCACCCACCCAGCAGCACCCACCCAGCAGCACACCCGACAAGGAGCACCGAGATGTATCTCGTAAACGAGGATCTGGCGCGTGCGCACGCAGCGCAGCGCCTCGAGGAGGCACAACGCCATCAGCGCGCTCGTCGTCTCGTCGCCGCCCGTCGGGCGAGTCGGCGAGCCGAAGAGGCCGCACTGCGCGCCCGCCGTCTCCTCGCCCTCGCCGTCGTGCGGTGAAACGCCGACCGGCGCAGGCACACATCGGGCCCCGGCCCGCCACAGGCGGCCGGGGCCCTGTCATGTCCACGCGCAGGGATGCGTGGCCGAACGACCGGGCATGATGCCCCGATGGCGACGAAGTCGGCGAAGTCGACGGTTGAGGTCGAGGGGCGCCGGCTGGTGCTGTCCAATCTCGACAAGGTGCTCTACCCGGAGACCGGGTTCACCAAGGGCGAGGTCATCGACTACTACGCCCGCGTCACCGATGTCCTGCTGCCGCACCTGCGCGACCGACCGATCTCCTTCAAGCGTTATCCCGACGGCGTGGCTGGCGAGGGTTTCTTCGCAAAGAACGCCCCCCGCGGCACGCCGGAGTGGGTCCGGACCGTGCGGTTGCCGGTTCCCGGGAGCAGCAAGAACCGCGAGACCATCGACTATGTCGTGATCGACGACCTGCCCACGCTCATCTGGGCCGCCAACCTGGCCGCTCTCGAGCTGCACGTGCCCCAGTGGACCGTAGGGCCTCGTGGCGCGGTGCGCGGCGCGAACCTGCTGGTCCTCGACCTTGACCCGGGAGCGCCGGCGACGGTCGTGGAGTGCGCCCGGGTCGCGGTGATGCTGCGGGAGGAGCTGGCAGCGGACGGTCTCTCGGCGTACCCCAAGACGAGTGGCTCGAAGGGAATGCAGGTCTACGCACCGATCGTGCCGGTGGCCTCCGACCGCACGTCCGCATACGCACACGAGCTCGCCAAGCGGTTGGAGAAGGCACACCCGGATCTCGTCGTCTCGCGGATGGCCAAGGACCTGCGGCCCAGCAAGGTGTTCGTCGACTGGAGCCAGAACAGTGCTGCGAAGACCACCGTCGCGCCCTTCTCGCTGCGGGCACGCCCCGAGCCGACGGTGTCGACGCCAGTGACCTGGGACGAGGTCGAAGCCTGCGGCGCGCCGGCCGACCTGCGATTCCGGGCTGAGGACGTGATGGCGCGGGTCGAGCAGCACGGCGACCTCTTCGCTGCCTTGCTGGGCAACGGAGCACCGCTGCCCTGACGTGTCCGGCCCTGCCCAAGCCTGCTCGCGACCGGGCTGTGGACAAGCACGAACTGGGGGCAAGGCCGCCTTCCTACGCTGACCGCACGGCCCGTCATCCGGCGGGCATCGGTCGAGGAGGCCCAGTGCGCCTGTTCGTCGACAGTGACGTCGTGGTTGCCGCGTCCGCCACCGTGGCCGCGCACGCCGACGCTTGCCGCGCGTTGGCTGCCGACGTCGACGGTCTCGTCGGCGTGGCCGACATGGACGTGCGCGCCGGGGTCAGCAAGCTCGCCGACCTCTGCGCGGACGTTCTCGAGCTGGTCGCCATCGACCTCGACCTGGTCGCGGCCCGGATGCGTGCAGGTGCGCGCGTCTACTCCGCCGTGGAGAGCGCGGCTGCTGGTGAGTTCCGCTGGCACCGTCCCTAGGCGATGGAGACTGACGGGCCGTTCCCCTATCCGCGCGATGATCCCGAGCTGGTCCATGCGCTGGCCGCTCGATGCCGACGGGCGTCAGCCCGATGTTCGGATGCCGCCGACCAGCTGACGGCCGACGGGCAGCTGACTGCCGGCTCATGGCGAGGCACGGCGTCGGCGGCGTGTCGCGCGGAGCTCGGGCACGCGGCGCACCTAGCTGGTCGCCTCTCGGTTCCACTGCATCGCTCGGCGCTCGCGATCGCGCGTTTCAGCGAGGCACTCATCCGGGCCCGTGCTGCCATCGACCGCGTCCGCGCCGGCTACGAGCACGATCTGAGCGGCGGATCGCACGACGAGTTGGCAGGCGGCTACCACCGGCGTTACGCCGCGATCCTCGAGGAGCTGCAGGGGGAAGCGAGAGCGGTGCGCCGGCAGCTGGATTCGCTGGCCCGGTCGGTGCTGCCCGACCGCGGCGTGACCACCGGCTCACCGGCCGACGTCGAGGCACTGCTCGTCAGGTCATTGCCGTTGTTGGCACTGCAGCGCAGCCTGGTGTCCGGCGCAGCAGGCATCCCGGTTGCAGGAACCGCAGCCGGCACGGTGCGTCTGTGGTGGTCGCTGCTCACTGGTGACGAGCAGCAGCGGATCGTCGACACCGCACCAGCTTCGGTCGGCAACCTCGAGGGGCTTCCTGCGCAGGTGCGCAGCATCGCGAACGAGGGCGTGCTCGACGACCTGCTTGCGGTGCTGCAGAGCAGGTGCGTGCTCGACGCTGCCGCGCGGCGCACGTTGGAGAACTGCCTCGCGGTCCGGCGCGAGATCGACCACGCTCGTCAGGCCCGGCAGCCGCGCAGCCGCGGCTTCGTCGTCGTACAGCTGCTCGTCTTCGAGCCTCGGGCGTTCGCCGGCGACGGCCGGGCGGCCATCGCGATCGGCAACGTCGACAGTGCCGACCACGTCGCGTTTCTCGTCCCTGGTCTCAGCTCCACAATCCGCGAGTCCCTGCCTGGCTTGGTGGGCAAGGCGGCGCTGCTCGGCCGCGAGGCCGAGCGCGTGTCGTCGGGAACGACGACCGCGGCGGTCGCCTGGATGGGCTACGACGCGCCGAGCTTGCTCAACGTCGCCGGCGACGGGGCGGCGGAGACAGGTGCCGACCTGCTCGCTGCCGACGTGATGGCGGTGCAGGCCTCGCGCGACGTCGTGCCGCATCTCACCGTGATCGGCAACAGTTATGGCAGTACGACGGCCGGCATCGCGTTGCGCGACCACGTCACCGGCGTCGACGACGCGGTGCTCGTCGGCAGTCCGGGAGCCGGCGTCGAACACGTGAGCGCCCTGCACATCCCTGCGGGGCACGTGTTCGTCGGATCGAGCAGCCGCGACCCGATCAGCTATGTGGACCGATTCGGCCTGGATCCGACGCACGAGAGGTTCGGCGCCGTGCGCTTCCAGGCCGAGGACGTGACGCGCAACTCATGGCGGATGGACCTCGACGACCACGCCAAGTACTTCGAGCCCAAGACCGAGTCGCTGGCGAACATCGTGAACATCGTCGTCGGTCGCTACGCCGAAGTCGGACACGCCGCGTACCGTCATGAGGTGCCGTTCTTTCCCGATGGCATCAACTCCGACCCGGAGGCCCACCGTGAACCGACCGTCCCGACCCGGTGACGGCGGGACCGACCGTGACCTCTTGGCATCCGCGCGGGACCGGCTGCCGCCCGAGGTCGATGTGGTCGAGCTCGCCGGGCCGCCGGCCGGCGACGGTGACGTGGTGAACCCTCCTTCGCACGAGGACATCCGGTCGGTGGCCACGCAGTCCAAGGCCGCGGTCGTCGAGGTGTCAAACGGCGTCATGGCCGAGATGTCGAGTCTCGGCCGGCTGTTCGGCCCCGCAGAGGGCATGTGGCGAAGCTGTCGGGACAAGGCGGGGTGGCTGCAGTACTTCGTCGGCGGCCGGGTCGATCCCAATCCCGACGCACGCCGCGACGACGTCCTCGTCAAGCAGGTCACCAGCTCGTTGGAACCGAAGGGCTATCGGCTCGAGCAGGTGGACGATAACGGCGAGGTGGTCACGCTGGAAGCCGTCACGGGCGAGGTGAACATCCAGCTGACCTGTTACACCGACGACCCCTTCGTCCTCTTCGACATCTCCGGGCGATGCGTCGAGGTAGCCGATCTCGACGGCGAGTTCCGCTACCAGCCGCCGGAGGCGCTGCGATGAGCGGCGGCGTGCCGGTGTCGTGCACTCTGTGCGGAGCCACTGCTCCGGAGCAGCCGCTGACGTGGACCACGTCGGTGGAGCGGGGCGAGACGCGCTACTACTGCGACCGGTGCAGCCGGGAGAACCTCCGGGCGATGGAGGGCCGGCTCGACGCCGACTGGTTCTAAGAGCCTCGCGGCGTTGCGCGCGGAGCCCGACGCGGCGCGAAGCCCGGCAGCCAGGTGCGCAGCTCACCGGCCCAGGCGGCTTCCGCTTCGAGCTGGCAGAGCACGCCCATCGTGCCCATCGTCACCCGATGGATCAGCAGGTAGTCGGGCGGCAGGTTCAGCCGCAGTCCGGTGCTGTAGGCCGGTGACCGGGGGTCGGCGACGCGGACTGCTTGCGAGCGCAGCCACGACCGCGAGAACCGGAACCTCTTGGCCCGCACCGGTTCCAGCGCCGGCGCAAGGTAGTCGAGCAGCTGCTGGGCGTCGATGTCGATGGTCGGCCGGACGAAGCCCTGTTCGCGTAGCCCCGCGAGCACGACGTCGGCATGGCCGTCGATCGCAGCCCGCAGCAGCGGCCCGATGGACGGGGGCAGGCCGTCCGGCAGCCGGTTGACTGCGCCGAAGTCGAGCACGCAGAGCCGTCCGTCGTCGAGCAGGCGGAAGTTGCCGGGGTGGGGGTCTGCGTGCAGCAGGCCCACCCGCGCCGGACCCGAGAACAGGAAGCGCGCGAGCAACAGGCCTGCCCGGTCGCGCTGGGCCGCGGTGCCCGACGCGATGATGCGCGAGAGCGGCACGCCCTCGACCCACTCCGAGACGAGCACCTGGTCGGCGCTCGCCACGATGTGCGGCACGAGGATGTCCGGGTCCCCGTCGTACGTCGTGGCGAACGCAGCCTGGCTGCGCGCCTCGAGCTCGTAGTCGAGCTCCTCGGCGATCCTGGACTTGAGCTCAGCGACCAACGGCTTGGCGTCCAGGCCGGGGACGAGCAGGCCGACCAGCCGGCTCATCCGCCCGAGCTGGTTGAGGTCGGACAGGAGCGCTGCACCCGCGCCGGGGTACTGCACCTTCACCGCAACGTCGCGCCCGTCGGCCCACGTCGCGCGGTGCACCTGGCCGATCGAGGCGGCTGCCGCCGGCTTGTCGTCGAAATCGACGAACTGGTCGCGCCAGTTGGGTCCGAGCTGCTTCGCGAGTACGGCGTGCACGGTCCGTGCCGGCAGCGGCGGTGCCGCCTCCTGCAGCTTGGTCAGCGTCTCGCGATAGGGACCGGCGAGGTTCTCAGGCAACGCTGCCTCGAACACCGACATCGCTTGGCCGAACTTCATTGCCCCGCCCTTGAGCTCGCCGAGCACGCGGAACAGCTGCTCGGCAGTGCGCGCCTGCACCTCGGCGGCCACCAGCTCGGCCGACCGACCGCCGAGCCGGCGACCGAGGCCCAACGTGGCCCGCCCGGCGTAGCCCAGCGGCAGGCCCGCGAGCTTGGCCGTGCGGGTCACCGCACGGCGGGGCAGGTCACTCATTCCGCCATTGTCGCCTGTTGCGCTCCCAGAGGGCTCATTCAGCAGATCGGTCACCCGGCCAGCCGCACCCGCAGAGCGGGTGACGGGACCACGACCGCCGCCGGACGCGCCCGTCGGCGCGGGCGATCTCGAGCGTGCCGTCGACGGTCGGGAGCCGATGGTGCGTGGACGCGTCGCGAGCGCCGTCGAGGAACGCCAGCACCTGGAGCGCGGCGTGCGCCGCCACCGCGGTGGCAAGGACGACGTCGCACGGCGTCGTTGCGTGGCTCGCGGTGCCGGACAGCTGGGCCGCGATGCTCGGCCAGGCCGGGTCGCGGTCGGTGCGGTGCAGGTCGTGGCAGCGTTGGCAGGAGGACTGGCCGGGCAGCACGAGCGGTCCGACGACGCCGGTGCCCTCGCGCACGGCCGCGAACAGGTGCGGGACGCCACGGCGTACGAGCTGGTCGGGGAGCCGCGGGTCGACCGCGCCGACGATGGTGAGCACGGCGATGTCGGGCTGATCGGGGACGCGCGAGCGCGGCCGCACCGAGGGGGCGACGCGGCGCGCCGCCCGCAACGCAGCGTCCTGCCGACGCGCTCCCTCGTCGTCGATCGAGATCCCCGCCGGTGCGGCGTCGGCGAGCCGGGTGATCGCGTTGTCCTCGACCGCCAGCCCG
>JBDUAP010000175.1:0-6274 GCA_040004585.1 Sporichthyaceae bacterium | reverse complement strand
TCGACCCCGAGCTCGGCATCAACGTGGTCGACCTCGGCCTGGTCTACGGCGTGCACGTCGACGACGGCAATGTCGCCACCCTCGACATGACACTGACCTCGGCAGCCTGCCCGCTCACCGATGTGATCGAGGACCAGACGAACAGCGCGCTGGCGGGCCTGGTCACCGAGGCGCGGATCAACTGGGTGTGGATGCCGCCGTGGGGCCCCGACAAGATCACCGACGAGGGACGCGAGCAGCTACGGACGCTCGGCTTCAACGTCTGACACCCACCTAGCGTGGAGCGCGCGCAGACCGTCAGCGCGAATGATCTTCACGCGCCCTTGAAGGTGTCGCAGGCGTTGATGTCGCCCTTCTGGTAGCCGGTGAGGAACCACTGCTTGCGCTGAGCCGCCGAGCCGTGCGTCCACGACTCCGGGTCGACCCGGCCCTGCGTCTTCTGCTGGATTCGGTCGTCGCCGACGGCCTGGGCAGCATTGATGGCCTGGTTGAGCTGCTCCTCGTTGATGGACACGTTGCCGCGATCGTTCGAGAGCTTGCTCCACACTCCGGCGTAGCAGTCAGCCTGCAGCTCCAGGGAGATGGACAGCTTGTTCTGCTGGTCTGGGTTCTGCTGCATCGTGGCGCGCACCTTGCGCTCGGTGCCGAGGAGGTTCTGCAGGTGGTGCCCGGCCTCGTGAGCCATGATGTAGGCCTCGGCGAAGCGGCCCTCGGCGCCGAACTCCTGCTGGAGCTGCTTCAGAAAACCGATGTCGATGTAGATCTCTTCGTCCGGCGGGCAGTAGAACGGCCCAACCTGCGAGGACGCCTGGCCACAGCCGGTCTGCACGGCCTGCTCGAAGAAGCCCAGGGCGGGCTTGCGGTATTCGCTGCCGAGCCGCTTGAACTCGTCGGTCCAGGTCTCGTTGATCTCGTTGTAGACCTTGATGAGGTAGCAGTCGTCGTGCTTGTCGATCGCCCCCTCGGTGTTGCAGCGGGCGGACAACTGCTGCGCCGACTCACCGGTGCCCTGGCCCTGCACCTGGCCACCCGGCGGCACCAGCTGGGTGGTGTCGACGTTGCCCCCGCCCAGCACCTGGACGAGCACGTAGATGAGCAGCCCGACGACCCCCACGCCGCCGCCGCCGAGGGCCAGCCCGCCCCCTCGACCCCTACGGTCGTCGACGCCACCGACTTCGACGTTCTGGTCCGAGAAAGTCACTGCCACCTCCAGGTTCGGGCGCGCGGGTAGACTCGGGACATGTCTTCGCCGGCGTGCTGATCCACGCGCTCGTACCCACCGGGCGACTGATGCATCCCGCATGACGACGAAGGAACCCCATTGATCACCGCCACCGGGCTGGAGCTGCGGGCCGGCCCCCGCCTGCTGCTGGGCTCCAGCACGTTCCGGATCTCCCCCGGCGACCGGGTCGGCCTGGTCGGGCGCAACGGTGCCGGCAAGACCACCCTGACCCGCTGCCTCTCCGGTGAGGCCCAGCCGGCCACGGGCGAGGTGACCCGGTCGGGGACCGTGGGCTACCTCCCGCAGGACCCGCGAACGGGGGACCTTCACGTCCTGGCCCACGACCGGATCCTGTCCGCGCGCGGACTGGACCGCGTCCTTCGCGAGATGCGGGACGCCACCGGTGAGATGGCCAGCGCCGACCTGGACACCCACGAGCGGGCGATGCGCCGCTACGCCCGTCTCGAGGCCGAGTTCCAGGCGGCCGGCGGCTACGCGGCGGAGAGCGAGGCGGCCGCGTTCGCCTCCAGCCTCGGCCTGCCGGAACGCGTGCTCGGCCAGCCGCTGCACACCCTGTCGGGCGGGCAGCGCCGCCGCGTCGAGCTGGCCCGAATCCTGTTCGCGGGTGCTGGCTCGGATGCGACCCTGCTGCTGGACGAGCCGACCAACCACCTCGACGCCGACTCGATCTTCTGGCTGCGCGACTACCTCAAGGGCTACCAGGGCGGCCTGGTCGTCATCAGCCACGACGTCGGCCTGCTTGACCAGACCGTCAACCGGGTGTTTCACCTGGACGCCAACCGGGCCGAGCTCGACATCTACAACCTGGGCTGGAAGGCCTATCTGATCCAGCGCGAGACCGACGAGAGGCGACGTAAGCGCGAGCGCTCCAACGTCGAGAAGCAGGCGTCGGTGCTCAAGGCGCAGGCTGACCGGATGCGCTACAAGGCGACAAAGGCACGGGCCGCACAGAGCATGGACAAGCGCGCGCAGCGCCTGTTGGCCGGCCTGGACGACGTGCGCCGGGCTGACCGGGTCGCCAAGCTGCGCTTCCCCGACCCCGCGCCGTGCGGCAAGACGCCGTTGACCGCTGAGGGGTTGTCGAAGTCCTACGGCTCGCTCGAGGTGTTCACCGATGTCGACCTCGCGATCGACCGGGGCAGCCGGGTCGTCATCCTCGGCCTCAACGGTGCAGGCAAGACGACGCTGCTGCGCTTGCTGGCCGGAGTCGAGGAGCCCGACACCGGGACGGTCGTGCCGGGTCACGGGCTCAAGGTGGGCTACTACGCGCAGGAGCACGAGACGCTGGACCCCCGTCGTACCGTCCTGGAGAACATGCGCACCGCCGCGCCGGACGTGGCGGAGGTCGATCTGAGGCGCATCCTCGGCTCGTTCCTGTTCACCGGTGACGACGTCGAGAAGCCCGCGGCGGTGCTCTCGGGCGGGGAGAAGACCCGGCTGGCGCTGGCGACTCTCGTGGTCTCCAGCGCGAACGTGCTGATGCTCGACGAGCCGACGAACAACCTCGATCCAGCCAGCCGGGAGGAGATCCTCGGGGCCCTGCAGACGTTCAAGGGCGCGGTGATCTTGGTGACCCACGACGAGGGGGCCGTCGACGCGCTCAGCCCGGAGCGGCTGATCCTGCTGCCCGACGGGGTCGAGGACCTGTGGAACGAGCAGTACGCCGACCTGGTCGCCCTGGCATAGATGCCACAGCGAGGAAGTTCGACGGGGTTGCCTCTGGTGGATCGGGGGAGAAATGACGATCATGGCCCTGTCGAAAGTGATCTTTGAAGGAGGCAGGTGTGGCCGAGCTGAAGAAGGGCGCGCGGATCACGGGCGGTGACCGCAGCAAGCTCTCGTCGGACCTCAAGCGCAAGTACACCGGCGGTGCCAGCATCCGCTCGCTGGCGGCCGAGACGGGACGTTCGTACGGGTTCGTGCACCGCATGCTGAGCGAGTCCGGCGTGCAGCTGCGCGGCCGCGGCGGTGCCACCCGCGGCAAGAAGCCCTGACCGCCTCCGTCGACGGCGTCCGGCTCGATCGCGAGGGCGACCTCGCGACGCTGACGCTGGACCGCCCCGACCGACGGAACGCGCAGACGCCCAGCACCTGGCTGCGCCTTGCCGAAATCGGCCGGGACCTGCTGACCAGTGGGGCGCGGGTGGTGATCCTGCGCGCCGCCGGGCCGTCGTTCTCCGCCGGGCTGGACCGGGCGATGCTCACCCCCGAGGGCATACCAGGGGAGCCGACGTTCGTCGAGCTCGCCGGCCTCGCGCCGGCCGCCCTCGACGGGGCCATCGCGACGTACCAGGAGGCATTTTCCTGGTGGCGCGACGAGCGCGTCGTGTCGATCGCTGCTGTCCAGGGTCACGCGATCGGAGCGGGGTTCCAGCTGGCGCTGGCGTGTGACATGCGCGTGCTCGCCGACGACGCCCGGTTGTCGATGCGCGAGCCCAGTCTCGGACTGGTGCCCGACCTGGGCGGCACCCAGCCGCTGGTCGAGCTGGTCGGCTACCCCAGGGCACTCGAGATCTGCGCCACGGGACGCGAGGTGGTCGCTGCCGAAGCTGCGCAGATCGGCCTGGCCGAGCTCGTCGTACCCGCTGCCGATCTCGACGGCGCTGTGCGCGACCTGTGCGCCGCCATCCTCGCGGCGCCGGCCGACGCCGTCCGCGAGACCAAGGCGCTGCTGCGCTCTGCAAGCAGCCGGGGGTACGACGAGCAGCGGGCGGCTGAGCGGGCCGCCCAGGGCCGCCGGCTGCGCGCACTGGTGGGGCGGGGCTGATGGTCGACCTGAGCCTTACCGACGAGCAACGGGCAGTTCGCGACGCGGTCCGCACCTGGGTGGAGGCGGTCGTCGTGCCGGATGCGTTGCGCAATGACCGCGAGGAGCGCTTTCCGCAGGAGGCGCTGGACGGCCTGCGGGAGACCGGCTTCGTCGGGATGACGATCCCGGAGCGCTACGGCGGCGGGGGTGCCGATCCGCTGACCTACTGCCTGTTCATCGAGGAGCTCGGTCGTGGTGACGCCAACGTGCGCTCGATCATGTCGGTCCACCTCGCCCTTGTCGCCGGCTCGATCGACCGATGGGGCAGAGACGACCAGCGCGACCAATGGCTTCCGCGGATGGCGACCGGCGAAGTCCTCGGCTGCTTCGGTCTGACCGAGCCCGACCACGGCTCCAACCCGGCCGACCTGCGGGCGACCGCCGAAGCCCTGCCCGGCGGCGGTTGGCGCCTCACCGGCCGCAAGGTCTTCATCACCAACGGTTCGATCGCGGGAGTCGCCCTGGTGTTCGCGCGCACCGGCGATTCGGGGGCGCGCGGGCTGTCCGCGTTCCTCGTCCCGACCGACCGACCCGGGTTCACCGCCGTGCCCGTGCACGGCAAGCTCGGGCTGCGGTCCTGCGACACCGCCGAGCTGGTCCTCGACGGCGTGGAGGTCGGCCCCGAGGCGCTCCTCGGCGGCGAGGGCGACGGGCTGAAGGTGGCGCTTTCCGCCCTCGACGACGGGCGGATGTCGATCGCCGCCTCCTGCACCGGGCTCAGCCAGGCCGCGCTGGACACGATGGTGGCCTACGCCGGGTCGCGCGAGCAGTTCGGCAAGCCGATCGCGGGCCACCAGCTGGTGCAGGAGATGATCGCCGACTCGGCCGTGGACGTCGACGCGTCCCGGCTGCTCGCCTGGGCTGCGGCCGACCTGAAGACCCGGGGCGAGCCGCACTCGCTTGCGGCGTCGAAAGCCAAGCTGTTCGCCACCGAGGCGTCGATCCGGGTGGCGAACGCCTGCCTGCAGGTGCACGGCGGCTACGGGTACGTCGAGGACTACCCGGCCGCGAAGTACCTCCGGGACGCCCGGGTCACCACGCTCTACGAGGGCACCAGCCAGATCCAGAAGCTGCTGATCGGCCGGGCGCTGACCGGCATCTCCGCGTTCTGAGGCTCGCCCGGCCCGGGATTCCGCTCTGAGCGCAGTTGTCAGCGCCTCGGCGTACGGTCGGACAGGAAGCACCGTCGGCCCCGCGGTGTTGCGATCATGGGGAACCGATCTCGTGGAGGACTTGCATGTCGATGTCGCACGGACCGTGGATGGCAATGCGGTCGATGACGCGCGACGGCGATGTTGCCAAGCGCAAGCTCGCGCCGGGCACCATCCCGCGCATCATCGAGTTCGCCCGGCCCTACCGCCGTGAGATCACCATCTTCCTCGTGCTGGTCGTCCTCGACTCGATTCTGGTCGTCGCGCTGCCGCTGCTGTTCAAGGTCGTCATCGACGAGGGTGTGAGCAAGGGCAACAAGGGCGTCGTCGTCAAGGTGGCGCTGGCCGTCGCGGGCCTCGCGGTCTTCGACGCCCTGCTGACGCTGTACCAACGTTTCCTCTCGTCGCGGGTGGGTGAGGGGCTCATCTACGACCTGCGCACCAAGGTCTACGCCCACGTGCAGCGGATGCCGATTGCGTTCTTCACCCGCACCCAGACCGGTGCCCTGGTGAGCCGGCTCAATACCGACGTGGTGGGTGCGCAGCAGGCATTCACGTCAACGCTGTCGTCGGTTGTCTCCAACGTCATCGTGTTGATCCTCGTCATTGCCACGATGCTGTTCCTGTCGTGGCAGATCACGATCGGGGCGCTGATCCTGACGCCGCTCTTCCTGCTCCCCGCGCGCTGGGTGGGCCGCAAGCTGCAGGCCATCACCCGTGAGGCGATGCAGCTCAACGCCGGCATGGGCACGATGATGACCGAGCGCTTCAACGTCTCCGGTGCGCTGCTCGTCAAGCTGTTCGGCCGCCTCCCCGAGGAGTCACTCGGCTTCTCCGACAAGGCCGGCAAGGTGCGCGACATCGGCATCAAGCAGGCGATGTACGGCCGGATCTTCTTCACCAGTCTGACGCTCGTTGCATCGCTGGCGACCGCGCTGGTCTACGGCGTCGGCGGCATCCTCGTCATCGACAAGACGATCGAGATCGGCACCCTGGTTGCCCTGACTGCGCTGCTCGGCCGGCTCTACGGCCCGCTGACCGCGCTGTCCAACGTGCAGGTCGACGTGATGA
>JBDUAP010000174.1:0-6282 GCA_040004585.1 Sporichthyaceae bacterium | reverse complement strand
CTGCCGGTGGTGGCAAAGGTCGGCCGCTACGGGCCGTACGTCACCGAGGTCCTTCCCGACGATGCTCCGAAGACCGCCAAGCCGCGGACCGGCAGCCTGTTCAAGTCGATGTCGCTGGACACCGTGACGATCGACGATGCGCTGCGGCTGCTGTCGCTGCCGCGGGTGGTTGGCACCGATGCCGACGGCGAGGAGATCACCGCGCAGAACGGCCGCTACGGGCCGTACCTGAAGAAGGGGAGCGACTCCCGGTCGATCGACTCCGAAGAGCAGCTGTTCGACATCACGGTGGACGAGGCGCTGACGATCTACGCCCAGCCCAAGCAGCGCGGCCGTACGTCGACCGCACCGCTGCGCGAGCTCGGTCCCGACCCGACGTCCGGGCAGGCCGTCGTGGTCAAGGACGGCCGGTTCGGCGCTTACGTGACCGACGGGGAGACGAACGCGACGCTGCGCAGGGGCGACAGCGTCGAGACGGTGACGATCGAGCGGGCGTCTGAGCTGCTGGCCGAGAAGCGCGCCAAGGGGCCGGCGCCGAAGAAACGGGCCGCCAAGAAGGCGACCAAGAAGACAGCTGCGAAAAAATCCGCCAAGAAGTAGCTTCCCGCCCAGCCGTTGTGTCCGAGACCGCATGCGTCGGTAGGCGCACGGTTGTTCGGACACAGGGTGTGAGATGGGGGAAGGAGCGGATGATGGTGCTCCTCGTTACGCTGGCCAGGTGACCGACCCCGCGACGGTGCCCGACACCGTGAACCCCGAGCACGACCTGCGTGGGGTGCTGCGGGTGCCGGCGTTCCGCAAGCTGTGGACCGCGCTGTCGTTGTCCAGCTTCGGCGACTGGCTCGGTCTGCTCGCGTTGACTGCGTTGGCGCCGCGGCTGGCTGGCGGCGGTTACGCCGAGGCGAACGTCGCGATCGCCAGCGTGTTCATCCTGCGCCTGGCCCCCGCCATCGTCATCGGACCCGTCGCGGGAGTCATCGCCGACCGGCTCGACCGTCGCTGGACCATGGTCGTCTGCGACGTGATTCGGTTCGGCCTGTTCGCGTCGATCCCGCTCGTCGGGACTCTCTGGTGGCTGCTCGTCGCGACGTTCCTCATCGAGGCAGCGAGCCTGGTCTGGATCCCGGCCAAGGAAGCGACCGTCCCGAACCTCGTGCCACGCGAGCGGCTGGCCACTGCCAACCAGCTCAGCCTGTTCACCACCTACGGCTCGGCTCCGGTCGCCGCGGCCGTGTTCTCCGGCCTCTCGCTGCTGTCGGGGATCCTGGACAACGCAATTTCCGCGGTTGACTCGGTCGACCTCGCGCTGTTCTTCAACGCCGCGACGTTCCTCGTCTCGGCGCTGACCATCGTGCGGCTGACCGAGATCCCGCCGCGGACTGCTCGTGACGCCGACGGTGCGCGCCCGCCGTCCGTCTGGCGCACGCTGGTCGAGGGCTGGAGCTTCATCGGCCGAACCCGGCTCGTTCGCGGGCTGGTCGTGGCGATGCTTGGCGCGTTCGCGGCCGGCGGCGCGGTCATCGGTCTGGCGCGCACGTTCGTCGTCGACCTCGGTGCCGGTGAGCCGGGTTACGGGCTGCTGTTCGGGACGGTGTTCGTCGGCCTGGCCGGTGGCATGTTCGTCGGACCGCGCGTGGTGCCTTCGTTCAGCCGGCGCCGGTTGCTAGGCATCTCCATCATCGCGGCCGGCTTGTCCCTGGCACTGCTCGCGCTCATCCCGCACATGGTGGCCGCGGTGTTGATCACGCTGATCATCGGCATGTGGGCGGGCATCGCGTGGGTCACTGGCTACACCCTGCTCGGCCTAGAGGTGGCCGACGAGCTGCGCGGTCGCACCTTCGCCTTCGTGCAGACGCTGGTGCGCGCGACCCTGGTGCTGGTTCTGGCCGTCGCCCCGTTGCTGGCGGCCGCGTTCGGCAAACACACGGTGGACGTCACCGATGCGATGACCCTCACCTACAACGGCGCCGCGATCACGATGCTGGTGTTCGGCCTGCTCGCATCGCTCCTCGGCGTGGCGGCCTACCGGCAGATGGACGACCGTCGCGGCGTGTCTCTGCTGGCCGACCTGCGCGCGGCGTTTCACCACGAGGCGGTCGGCCCCCCGCGCGAGCCGCGGCGCGACCAAGCCAACGGGTTCTTCCTCGCGCTCGAGGGTGGCGAGGGGGTCGGCAAGTCCACCCAGGCCCGGATGCTGTCCGACTGGCTGCGGGCCAAGGGCCACGAGGTGGTGGTGACCTTCGAACCCGGGGGTACGCCGGTGGGCCAGCGCCTGCGCACCGAGCTGCTCGGTGTCCGGTCCGAGGGGGCCGCCCTGTCCGCGCGCACGGAGGCACTGCTGTTCGCCGCCGACCGCGCCGAGCACGTTGCGACGGTCATCCGGCCGGCGCTGGCCCGTGGCGCCGTCGTCGTCTCCGACCGCTACGTCGACTCGTCCATCGCCTACCAGGGTGCGGGGCGTGAGCTGGAGCCGAGCGATGTGGCGAGGATCTCGCGCTGGGCGACCGACGGGCTCCGCCCCGACCTGACCGTCTTGCTCGACCTCTCACCCCAGGTGGCGCTGCAGCGCGTCGATTCTCCTGACCGCCTCGAGAGCGAGCCAATCGACTTCCATGACCGGGTCCGTGCGTACTTCCTCCGCCTGGCCGCGCTCTCCTCGACGGGCTACCTCGTCATCGACGCGACCCTGGCGCCCGAGCAGATAGCGGCGCAGCTGCAAGAGCGGCTGGGTCCGATGCTGCCCCTGAGCGCCCGTGAGCTCGCGGAGCAGGAGGCCCTGGACGAGCGACTGCGGGCCGAGGAGGAGCAGCGCCAGCGCGAGGAGGCCCAGGCGGCGGCCGAGGTCGAGGAGCTCGCCCAGCGGCAGGCCGCGGCGTTCGCCCGCCGCGAGGCGGCGGAGGCGGCGGAAGCTGCTGCGCGCAAGGCGGCCGAGGCCGAAGACCGCGCCCGCCGCGCGGCGGAGGAGCGGGCGCGTCAGCAGGCAGAGACACAAGCCCGCAGGGAGGCCCAGCGCCTCGACGGGCCACCGCCGGCACCCGCCCCTCAACAGAGCGACCCCCCGACCCGCCCGCTCAGCCTGACTGACGAGTTGCTCGGCGTCGACAGCAGCGACGAGACCATTCAGCTGCCGGTGCACAAGAGCCGTGACGAGCGATGACCGCGCCCGCCACAGCGTCTTCCCTGCCTTCGCTGTCCTCCGCCCCGGCAGTCTGGACCGATGTCGTCGGACAGGACCTGGTCGTCGAGGTGCTGACGCGGGCGGTCCGGGCCGCGACGACCGGCGTGCAGGGCAGCGCCGAAGGCATGACCCATGCCTGGCTGTTCACCGGCCCGCCGGGCTCCGGCCGGTCAACGGCCGCGCGCGCCTTCGCGGCCGCGCTGCAGTGCGACCAGGGCGGCTGCGGCGTCTGCTCGAGCTGCCACACGGTGCTGGGCGGCACGCACGCCGACGTCGAGATCGTCAACACCCGGCAGCTCTCGATCGGCGTCGACGACACCCGAGCCCTGGTCGCGCGGGCGGCCCGCCACCCCTCCGGCGGCCGGTGGCAGATCATGCTCATCGAGGACGCCGACCGGCTGACCGAGCGGGCGGGCAACGCCCTCCTGAAGGCCATCGAGGAGCCGACGCCGCGCACGATCTGGCTGCTCTGCGCGCCCGCTCTCGAAGATGTTCTCCCGACGGTGCGTTCGCGCTGCCGGCTGCTGTCGCTGCGTACACCGTCTACCGCCGCCGTGACCGACGTACTCGTGCGTCGGGACGGAATCGACCCGGCCATGGCGTCCTTCGCCGCGCGGGCAGCGCAGGGCCACATCGGCCGGGCCAAGCGGTTGGCCACCGACGAGGACGCCCGGCTGCGCCGCCACGATGTGCTGCGGCTGCCGCTGTCGCTGAACGACCTGGGGGCGGCACTGGAAGCCGCCGCGGCGCTGGTCAAGGCGGCAACCGAGGAGGCGCAGGAGACCGGTGCGCCAGTCGACCTGGACGAGACCGAGCAGCTGCGCCGGGCTCTGGGCGCCGGCACGACCGGGCGCGGCATGGTGTCCGGTGCCGGTGCGCAGCTCAAGGACCTCGAGAAGCAGCAGAAGGCGCGGGCCACCCGGTTGAAGCGGGACGCCCTGGACCGCGCGCTGGTCGACCTGGCCTCCTTTTACCGCGACGTGCTGGCCGTGCAGGTCGGTGCCGCTGTCGAGCTGGTCAACGAGGAGATGCGCGAGACGGTGATCGGGATCGCGCGGTCGTCGCCGCCGGAGGCGACGCTGCGGCGCATCGATGCCGTGCTGGCCGCGCGCGATGCGATCGGGGCCAGCGTTGCGCCGCTGCTGGCGATCGAGGCACTGACCGTGGCGCTGGGTGCCGGTTCGGCCGGCTAGTGCGGGTGTCCCGGCGACTCGCCGTCTTCGCCTGCGTGGCGGCTCTCGTTGTTGCTGGCTGTTCGTCTGCCGCACCCAAGAGCAGCCCGTCCACCACTGCACCAGCGCCGTCAACGACGTCGACGGCCAGCCCTTCGCCGACCGACGCGACGTTGGCCCGCTTCTACGGCCAGAAGCCCACGTGGAAGGGCTGCCAGGGCGGCTTCGTGTGCGCGCGCCTCGACGTACCGCTGGACTATGCCGACCCCGGTGGCAAGACCATCCAGATCTCGGTGAACCGGCTCCGGGCTCGATCCATGTCGGGCCGCATCGGCTCGCTGCTCGTCAATCCCGGCGGGCCCGGCGGATCCGGACTCAACTACGCACGGGCCGGCTCGGCAATCGTCGGCGCGTCGGTGCTTGCGCGCTTCGACCTGGTCGGGTTCGACCCGCGCGGGGTGGGCGAAAGCACGCCGGTGAGGTGCTTCAGCGACGCCGAGACCGACACCTTCCTCGCTGCCGACGGCTCGCCCGACACCGCTGCCGAGGAACAGCGTCTCGTCACGCTCGCCCAGGAGTTCGGCAAGCGCTGTGCCGAGCACAGCGGTGACCTGCTCGGGCATGTCAGCACCGTCGAGGCGGCGCGTGACCTCGATGTCCTGCGCGCGGTGCTCGGTGACGAAAAGCTGAATCTGCTGGGCAAGTCCTACGGCACCTACCTCGGAGCGACGTACGCCGAGCTGTTCCCCGCTCGGGTCGGGAGGCTGGTGCTCGACGGCGCACTGGACCCGAAGCTCGACAGTGCCGGCCTCAACAAGGGCCAGGCGCTGGGCTTCGAGGTCGCTTTCACTGCTTTCGTCGATGACTGCGTTGCGCGGTCGCGGTGCCCACTCCGGGGCGGTCGGGCCGGTGCCCTCGCGGCCGTGCGCCAGCTGCTCGCCCGCATCGACGGCCGGCCGCTGGATGCGAAGCCGGGCCGGCCACTGACCCAGGGACTGGCCATGATCGGGCTGGCCTACGGCCTGTACGACAAGGGTTTCTGGCCCGGGTTGCGGCAGGGGATCGACCAGGCGATGAACGGGGACGGGTCGACCCTGCTCGTTTTCGCCGACCTGTACGCGCACCGGGACAGGAGCGGGCGCTACCCGGGCAACTCGATCGCGGCGCAGTACGCCGTCAACTGCCTCGACCGGGCCGAGGAGAGCAAAATCGCCGCAGTGCGTGCGACGGCGGACCAGCTGGAGAAGGCGGCTCCGATATTTGGCGCTTATCTCGGGTGGAGTTCGCTGCCGTGCGGCTTCTGGCCGGTGCCCGCGACAGCGCAGCCGCACGCCGTACGGGCCGTAGGAGCTCCGCCGATCCTGGTCGTGGGCACGAGGCGCGATCCAGCGACGCCGTGCGCGTGGGCGGTGTCCCTGGCCAAGCAGCTGGCGTCAGGCCGGATGCTCACCTACGTGGGCGACGGCCACACCGCTTACAGCCACGGGAACCGGTGCGTGGACCAGGCCGTGAACACCTTCTTCCTCGAGGGACGACTGCCGGCTGAGGGGACCCGCTGCCGATAGTCGGGGGGATGGGCCTGTCGTAGACTTGCCCGCCGTGCCGCGGTTCGCCGCGGCACATGCCGCCTTAGCTCAGTCGGCTAGAGCGACGCACTCGTAATGCGTAGGTCATCGGTTCGACTCCGATAGGCGGCTCGACAACCCCAAGCCTCTGGCCTGGGGTTTTGTCGTTCCTGACGGGGTCAGCGATCATCAGGCGTCTCCTCTCCCGGATCATCCGTACACGATTTGTACATACCGCGGGCGGCGAAGGCCTCGTCGAGGCGGGCCGCAACCGCACTCAGATCGTCCTCGAACAGGCCGGAGTAAACGCCAAGCGTCATGGCTGCCGACGCGTGCCCCAGCATCTGCTGGACTGCCTTCACGTTGG
>JBDUAP010000173.1:0-6331 GCA_040004585.1 Sporichthyaceae bacterium | reverse complement strand
GAGATCGCCACCGAGGTGAGCATCAACACGGCGTACGGCGTGGAGCGGGTCGTGCGCGACGCGTACCGCCGCGCGCTCGCCCGGCCCCGCAGGCATCTCACGCTGGTGCACAAGACCAACGTGCTGGTGCACGCCGGCGGCCTGTGGGCCCGGACGTTCGCCCTCGTCGGCGCCGAGTTCCCCGACGTCACCACCGACTACCTGCACGTCGACGCCGCGTCGATCTTCCTGGTGAGCAACCCGCAGCGCTTCGACGTCATCGTCACCGACAACCTCTTCGGCGACATCGTCACCGACCTCGCGGCCGCGGTGACCGGCGGCATCGGGCTGGCGGCAAGCGGCAACCTCGACGTCAGCGGCAGCCACCCCTCGATGTTCGAGCCGGTGCACGGTTCCGCCCCGGACATCGCCGGCACGGGCACGGCCGACCCGACCGCGACGATCCTGTCGGTCGCGATGCTGCTGGAGCATCTCGGCCTGCGCGAGGAGGCCCGGCGGGTCGAGTCCTCGGTCGCCGCCGACCTCGCGTCCCGGGGCAGCGCGCCGCGGCCGACGAGCGACGTCGGAGCAGCGCTCGTCAACGGGCTCTAGTCACCCCGAGCCGACCTGTCGGCTACCGTCTTTGCATGCCCGATGACGTGACCTTCGAGATCTCTCCTTCGCAGACGCCTCGGTCGCCGGCCGAGCGCGCCAATCTGCTGGAGAACCCCGGCTTCGGGCAGGTGTTCACCGATCACATGGTCACCGTTCGCTACTCCGCCGACCGTGGCTGGCACGACGCGCGGGTCGGTCCCTACGGGCCGCTGTCGCTGGACCCGGCGACATCCGCCCTGCACTACGGACAGGAAATCTTCGAGGGCCTCAAGGCCTACCAACAGCCGGACGGCTCGGTAGCGCTGTTCCGGCCCGACCAGAACGCCGCACGCTTCCAGCGCTCCGCGCGTCGGCTCGCGATGGCCGAGGTGCCCCAGCAGCTGTTCCTCGAGTCCATCCGCCTGCTGGTCGAGATCGACCGCAACTGGGTCCCGCAGCGGACGGGGGAGGCGCTCTACCTGCGCCCGCTGGAGTTCGCTACCGACCCGTTCCTCGGCGTGCGGCCGTCGAGCACCTACCTCTTCGTCCTGGTCGCCTCTCCTGCAGCCAACTACTTCCCCGGACCGATCCGCCCGGTGAGCGTCTGGCTGAGCACCGAATACGTCCGGGCCGCTCCCGGTGGCACCGGTGAGGCGAAGTGCGCCGGCAACTACGCGGCGTCGCTGCTGGCCCAGATGCAGGCGGCCGAGCAGGGCTGCGACCAGGTCGTCTGGCTGGACGCGGTCCAGCACCGCTACGTCGAGGAGATGGGAGGCATGAACCTCTACTTCGTGCGCTCAGACGGTCGGCTGCTGACCCCGCCACTGACGGGCACGCTGCTTCCCGGTGTAACCCGGAACTCCATCCTCACCCTGGGTCGCGACCTCGGGCTGGACGTGGAGGAAGCTCCGATCAGCATCGAGGAGTGGGAGAGCGGGTGCGCGGACGGCTCGATCAGCGAGGTGTTCGCGTGCGGCACCGCCGCGGTTGTGACACCCGTCGGTGAGGTGAAGCACTCGGGTGGCAGCTTCCCCGTCGCCGACGCGCAGCCGGGAGCGGTCACCATGAAGATCCGGGAATCCCTGCTCGGGATCCAGCAAGGAACCGCCCCCGACCCGCACGGCTGGATGCACCGGGTGGCCTGAGGGTTCGGTCCGGCCGGGCCGGGTAGTGACGGACGGACGTCCAGATGACCCCCACGGAAGGATCTGGCATGTCCCCCCCGAACGGCTCTGCCCCGAACGACTCCAACGCTCACGGCAGCGATCCCACCGAGTCGGCCATCGCCGCCGGCATGGCGAGCGGCGACACCGACGCCGTCATGCGCGCCGTCGCCAACAGCGATGTCGTCGTGCCACAGGCAAGCGTCCCGCCGGGGGAGGAAGCGCCTGATGGGTCGCTCTCCTTGCCCGTGATCGAGCAGGACGGCACGTCCTACGTCCCGGTGTTCACCTCCGAGGAGACCATGCACTCGGCTGCGCCCGAGTTGGGTGACGCGGTCGCCGTCTCGGCCGCCGAGCTGGGCGCCAATTGGCCGTCCGAGGACCTCTGGCTCGCCGTGAATCCGGGCACCGACGAGGGCTTGACCCTGCCCCCAGATGCCGTGCGCTCACTGCCAGACTATTCGGAGGACAAGCCCTGACTGCGCCGCGCATCTCACCCTGCGGCTGACCGCATGGTGAGATGCGGGTTCCACGTCCGGAGCCGCTGTGCGACTCTCAGGACGATGAGCGCCGCAATCATTACGCCCTAGCGCGCCGGTTTCGACCGACGCGCAGACCTCCCGCACCCGCGGGGGGTCTTTTTGTTTGGAGAGTTCAGTGCCACTACGAGGGACCGCACCGGGCGTCGTCAGCGACGCGTTCCCTTCCGACGCCTTTCACGTCTACGACACGACGTTGCGGGACGGCGCGCAGCAGGAGGGCCTGGCCCTGTCGGTGGCCGACAAGCTGGCCATCGCCCGACATCTGGACGACCTCGGCGTGGGGTTTATCGAAGGCGGCTGGCCCGGCGCCAACCCCAAGGACACCGAGTTCTTCCGGCGCGCACAGACCGAGCTCGACCTCCAGCACGCGCAGCTCGCCGCGTTCGGCGCCACCCGCCGCCCCGGGGGCAAGGCCGCCGACGACCCGCTCGTCGCCGCGTTGCGCGAGTCGGGTGCTCCCGTCGTGACCCTGGTCGCGAAGAGCTATGACCGCCATGTCGAGCTGGCCCTGCGCACCACCCTGGAGGAGAACCTCGCGATGGTGCGGGACACCGTCACGCACCTGCGCGAGGAGGGTCAGCGGGTCTTTCTCGACGCCGAGCACTTCTTCGACGGCTACCGCAGCAACCCGGCGTACGCCGTCGAGGTCCTGCGGGTGGCGGCGGAGGCGGGCGCCGACGTGACCGTGCTGTGCGACACCAACGGCGGCATGTTGCCCGCGGAGCTCGCCGATGTCGTGGCCGGCGTGCTCGAGCAGTCGTCCTCGCGGCTCGGCATCCACTGCCACGACGACGCGGGCTGCGCCGTGGCCAACACGCTCACCGCGGTCGACGCCGGTGTCTCTCATGTGCAGGGAACCGCGAACGGCTACGGCGAGCGGTGCGGCAATGCCAACATCTTCAGCGTCGTGGCCAACCTCGAGCTCAAGCACCGGCGCGAGGTGCTGCCGACTGGTCGGCTCGCCGAGATGACCCGGGTCGCCCACGCGGTGTCCGAGGTCACCAACGTGGCGCCCAACCAGCACATGCCCTACGTCGGCCACTCGTCGTTCGCGCACAAGGCCGGGCTGCACGCCAGCGCCGTGCGGGTGGACCCGATGCTCTACCAGCACGTCGACCCCGAGACGGTCGGCAACGACATGCGGATGCTCGTCTCGGAGATGGCCGGTCGCGCCTCGGTCGCCGTCAAGGGCAAGCAGCTCGGCTTCGACCTGACACCTGGCGAAGTGGACACGGTCATCGGGCAGGTGAAGGACCTGGAGTCGCAGGGCTGGACGTTCGAGGCTGCGGACGCGTCGTTCGAGCTGCTGGTGCGCGATGTCGTGGCCGGCGAGCGGCGGCGGCATTTCACCGTCGAGTCGTGGCGCGTCATCGTGGAGCGGCGCCCGGACGGCACCGTCGCCAGCGAAGCCACCGTCAAGCTGGAGACGAAGGGCGAGCGGCTGGTCGCGACCGGCGAGGGCAACGGCCCCGTCAACGCGCTCGACCGCGCGTTGCGGTCCGCCCTCGAGCAGTCCTACCCGGAGCTTGCTGAGCTCGAACTGGTCGACTACAAGGTCCGCATCCTGGAGGGCACGCACGGCACCGGTGCGGTGACCCGGGTGCTCGTCGAGACCAGCGACGATGAGACCGAGTGGGACACCGTCGGGGTGCACGAGAACGTCATCGAGGCGTCCTGGATGGCGCTCGAGGACGCCGTGACGTTCGGGCTGCTGCGCCGCGGACACGAACCGCCCGGGTAGGGCGCCGTTGCCTGCTCGGTAGCCTGCACAGATGCGCATCGCCAGGTACTCGTCACCGGACGGAGTCGCGTTCGGCGTCGTGGACGGCGATCCCGCCGACCCCACGTCGCTGCGGGTGCGGGCGATCGACGGTCACCCGTTCGCGCCGTTCCAGGTCGTCGGAGAGTCGCTGCCGCTGGTCGGCGTGCGCCTCCTGTCGCCGGTGTTGCCCAGCAAGGTGGTTGCGATCGGCCGGAACTACGCCGACCACGCCCGCGAGATGGGCAACGAGGTGCCCGACGTCCCCGTGGTCTTCCTCAAGCCGTCAACATCGGTGATCGGGCCCGGGGAGGCGATCCGCTACCCGACCGGCGTCTCTTCCGATGTTCACTTCGAGGGTGAACTGGCCGTGGTCATCGGCCGACTGTGTCGCGAGGTGCCGGCGGAGCGGGCCGGCGACGTGATCCTGGGCTTCACCTGTGCCAACGATGTGACCGCACGCGACCTGCAGCGAGCCGAGCCGCAGTGGGCCAGGGCAAAAGGCTTCGACACGTTCTGCCCCATCGGCCCGTGGATCGAGACCGAGGCACCCTCGCTGGCCGGCGACCTCGGGCTGACGACCACCGTCAACGGCGATGTGCGCCAGCGCGGCCGGACGTCGGGGATGGTGCATCCCGTCGCCGCCCTGATCGCTTTCGTGACCGAGGCCATGACCCTGCTCCCGGGTGACGTCATCCTCACCGGCACCCCGGCGGGCGTGGGTCCGCTGGCCGTGGGCGACGAGGTCGCGGTGTCGATCGAGGGCATCGGCACCCTGACCAACCCCGTGGTCAGCCGTGGCTGAGCGCCCGGTGCGGGTGCGGGTCGCCCCGTCGCCAACCGGAGACCCGCACGTCGGCACGGCGTACATGTCGCTGTTCAACCTGGCATTCGCGCGCCAGCAGGGCGGGCAATTCGTCCTGCGCATCGAGGACACCGACCGGGCGCGTTACGTCGCGGAGAGCGAGGCGCAGATCTTCTCGACGTTGCACTGGCTCGGCCTGGACTGGGACGAGGGACCGGACAAGGGCGGGCCGTTCGCGCCGTACCGGCAGTCCGAGCGGTCGGAGTCATACCGCGCGCACGTCGACAAGTTGCTCGCCGACGGACACGCCTACCTCTGCTGGTGCTCCACCGAGCGGCTCGCGCAGATGCGCGAGGAGCAGCAGAAGGCCAAGCTGCCCACCGGCTACGACCGGATGTGCCACGGGCTGACCCGCGAGGAGCGGACAGCGCTCCCCGGCTTCAGCGAGTCGCCGGTCGTGCGCATGCTGATTCCCGACGATGCGCCGTTGTCGTTCGTCGACGTCGTGCGCGGCGAGGTAAATGCACCGCGACCCGACGACCAGGTGATCGTCAAGGCCGACGGTCTGCCCACCTACCATCTCGCGAACGTCGTGGACGACCACGAGATGGGCATCAGCCACGTCGTACGCGGCGAAGAGTGGATCAGCTCAACACCCAAGCATCTGCTGCTCTACGACTGGCTGGGGTGGCAGCGTCCGGAGTTCGTGCACATGCCGTTGCTGCGCAACGTCGACAAGTCGAAGATCTCCAAGCGCAAGAACCCGGCCGCACGGCTGACGTGGTTCCAGGAGCAGGGCTACCTGCCGGAGGCACTGCGCAACTTCCTCGCGCTGATGGGCTACTCGCAGCCCGACGGTGAGGAGATCTTCACTTTCGAGGACATGGTGCGCGACTTCGACTGGGCCCGGGTCAACACCGTGGGCCCGGTCTTCGACCTGGACAAGCTCGGCTGGCTCAACGGTCACTACATCCGCGAGCTGGCCGTCGACGACCTCGCCGAACGGATCCTCGTGCACCTGTGCCGGGTTGGGGTCCTGCCTCCCGAGCCGACCGCTGAGCAGCGCGAGCTTGTGCGCGCTGCGACGCCGCTGGTCAACGAACGCATGCAGGTGCTTTCCGAGGCGGAGGGCATGCTCGGTTTCCTGCTCGTCGATGACGACGCGTTCGCACTTGACGCTGACGACGCCGCCAAGGGCCTCACCGCCGACGCGATCCCGGTGTTGACCGCCGCAACCGAGGCGCTGCGCGGGCTGGACGACTGGACGACCGCTGCCATCGAGGCCGCCCTCCGGTCGGCGCTGGTCGAGGGTCTCGGCATCAAGCCCAGGAACGCGTTCGGCCCGGTCCGCGTCGCGGTGACGGGGCGCCGGATCTCCCCGCCGTTGTTCGAATCGCTCGAGCTGCTGGGCAAGGAAAAGACGCTGCGCCGGCTCCTGGCGGCTGCGACGGTCGCCAGCGCGTGAGCGACGCCTACCCGCAGCTGCTGC
>JBDUAP010000172.1:0-6334 GCA_040004585.1 Sporichthyaceae bacterium | reverse complement strand
TTCAACCGAATCGTCGCGATCAACCTCATCGGCATGAGCAACGCCATCGCGGCAGTCCTTCCCCAGATGTTGACCCGACGCTCCGGTGTCATCGCAGGCATCGCGTCGGTCGCCGGTTACCGAGGACTGGCGGGATCCGAGGCCTACGGCGCAACCAAAGCCGCTCAGATCAACCT
Source organism: Sporichthyaceae bacterium (assembly GCA_040004585.1). Classification (GTDB taxonomy): domain Bacteria; phylum Actinomycetota; class Actinomycetes; order JACCUZ01; family JACCUZ01; genus JBDUAP01. Next base: position 6,158 of record JBDUAP010000172.1, on the reverse strand, counting down.
GCTCGAATCCCTGCGCATCAGCCTCGCCCGCACGGGCGTGGGCATCACGACGATCTGCCCAGGCTTCGTCCGCACCGACCTCACAGCCGACAACGCCTTTCCGATGCCGTTCATCATTGAGGCCGACGTCGCCGCCCGGTCGATCTGCGACGGTCTTGAGCGTAACCGCACCGAGATCGTCTTCCCCCTACGAATGGCGGTCCTGATGAAGGCGGCCCGCCTCGTACCCCCTGGCGCCTGGGCAGCTCTGTGGAGCCGCACCCGAAAGGACACGAATGAGACTGCGTAGGACGGTCACCGTCGATAAGCCCCTGGAGAGGGTCTTCCAGTACCTGTCGGACTTCACCACTACGACCTACTGGGACCCCGGCACGGTCAACACCGTCCGGGTCACCGGCAATGGCAATGTCGGAACCGAGTACCTGAACACCTCGAGCTTCGCCGGCCGACAGACACAGCTGACCTACGTGCTGCAGGAGCTCGTCCCGAACCGGCGCATCGCCCTACGAGGCGAGAACGCGACGGTCATCGCCCACGACACCATGACCTTCCGGCCGGTGGGCACCGGCACAGAGGTGACCTACACCGCGGACTTCACCTTCAAGGGCATCGCCCGGATCGTTGCACCGTTCCTGAGACCGGCCTTCGCTCGGCTCGGCAACGAGGCCGAGGCCGGCATGGCCCAGGCCCTGGGCCGCCTATGAAGGTCTAGCCCCGACGACGACGTGACCCCGCCCGAGCGCGCACTCGCTTCGCGCCGCGGTCTTGTTCCGCGCCACATGCCGCACAACAGTTGACTCGACGAGGAGCCGAATGAGCACGAAAGCCAACGTACCGCTGGCCACCGGCATCACCGAGGAGCGCCTCGCCGGTCTCCGCTCGTGGAACCTCGGCCTCACGGGTCTGCACCTCGTCCAGGCGGTGGTGACTGTCCTTCTCGCTGGCACCTTCTCCATCACCGTCACCTCGTCCATCCCCGAGGGGCCACCGGGGACAGCCCTCCCTGCCCCGGACTCGCTCTTCGACGTGCCGATCGGATGGGCGGTCGCCGTCTTCCTCGGCCTCGCCGCGCTCAACCACCTCGTGACAGCGACCGTTCTCCGCGGCACCTATGAGCGCGACTTGAGGCGGGGCATCAACCGGTTCCGCTGGGTCGAGTACTCGGTGAGCGCCACGCTGATGATCATCCTCATCAGCTTCTACTCGGGCATCACCAGCATCAATGCCGTCATCGCCGTCGCCGGTGCAAACGTCGCGATGATCCTCTTCGGCTGGCTCCAGGAGCTGATGAACCCACCAGGCCGTAGGACGACCACCATGCTGCCGTTCTGGTTCGGTTCGCTGGTCGGCGTCGCCCCGTGGATCTCGATCGCGTTCAACATCATCGGATCCCAGACCGTCCCCGGGTTCGTCTACGGAATCGTGTTCGCTCAGGCCATCCTCTTCTTCAGCTTCGGGCTCAACCAGTGGTTGCAGTACCGCGGGATCGGCAAGTGGGTCGACTACTCCCACGGCGAGAAGACCTACCTGGCGCTCAGTCTCGTGGCGAAATCCCTGCTCGCCTGGCAGATCTTCGGCGGGTCGCTAGCCGCCTGACGCCGACCACCCCCTTAGGAGCGGGCAGTTCGCGTGGTGACGCAGCAGCGGCCCGGGTCCGGCTCCAGCTCGGCGACCAGCCCGGTGCAGCCGAGACCGTCGATGACGCCGCCCACCAGCGCAAGGTTCATGCCGCACACCAGACCGGTGTGGGTTCGGGCGAGTGCGTGGAACGGGCAGTTCGCGAGAGTGATGCGCGGGCCGTCCACGCGCGGCTCGAACCCGCAGGCCGCCAGCACGCCGGCCAACCGATCCGCGTCGGTGGACTTGGGGGGGCTGTCCGACCCAAGGTCGGCTGCCAGCTGACGCCCGGTCACCGCCGCGACCCGTCGTACGGCACCGAGCACCGGCATGCCCTCGGACTCGGCCTCCTCGATGGCACGGACGAGGACCTCGCCGGCCAGGTCGTAGCGGCGCTCCGGCAGCGACACGGAGACCTCGCGGGCTGCGCGCCGGTAGAGCTTGGCCGGCCGGCCGGCGCCGGGGCCCCCGCGCCCGGAGAGCCGGCGGAACTCGGTCTCGAGCAACCCGTCGTCGACCAAGCGGTCCAGGTGGAACTTGGCCGTGTGCCGCGCGATGCCGACCCCTGCGGCGGCCTGATCCCGCCCGACCGGGTCGGGCTGGGCCGCGACGTACAGGTAGAGCCGGCGCCGCAGCGGCTCGGCGAGCGCGCTGACGCCGCTGACCGAGGCGGCGAAGTCGTCGTCGCTCATGGAGCCCTCCTTCTAAAGGACAGCAGTCTTGACGCAACACACCGCAACCTCTAACGTGCACCATACCGTCCTTTAGACCAACGAGGTGCCGCATGGCCTTCACAAATATCGGAGTCGCCCCGCCTCCCCCGCGGTCCTGGCGGCCTGGGGTGGCACCCGAGCCGGCCGGCGTCGACATGGTCGCCGCCGAAGAGGCAGCCCGGGCCCTGCTCAGCGCCCTCGGCGCTGCCGTGGACGGCGAGTCGATGGCCGAGACCCCGCGCCGGATGGTGGGTGCCTACGCGGAGCTGCTCGCGCCGCGGTCGTTCGACCTGACGACCTTCCCCAACGACGAGCACTATGACGAGCTCGTGCTCGCGCGGTCCATCCCGGTGCAGTCGCTCTGCGAGCACCACATGCTGCCGTTCGTGGGCGTCGCGCACGTGGGCTACCTGCCGGGCGAGCGCATCGTCGGGCTGTCCAAGCTGGCCCGGGTGGTGGAGCTGTTCGCGCGCCGACCTCAGGTCCAGGAGCGACTGACCAAGCAGATCGCCGACTGGTTGCGCGAGAACCTGGACCCCCAGGGTGTGGGCGTCGTCATCGAGGCGGAACATTCCTGCATGACACTGCGCGGGGTGCGAGCCTCCGACGCCACCACGGTGACCTCGACAATGCTCGGGGCAATACGCAGCGACTCCCGGTCGCGCGCGGAGTTCCTCGCGCTGACGACCGGTCCGCCCAATGGTCAGGGGGTTCGCCGTGGCTGAGAGCGACGCAACGTATGTCGTGGTCGGTGCCGGTCTGGCCGGGGCGAAGGCGGCCGAGGCTCTACGCGAGCACGGTTTCGACGGACAGGTCGTGCTGCTCGGAGCGGAGGAGCACCGCCCGTACGAGCGGCCACCACTGTCGAAGGACTACCTGATGGGCAAGGCCGAGCGAGAGAAGGCGTTCGTCCACCCACAAGGCTGGTACGACGAGCACAGCGTCGACTTCCGGCCGCGTACCGAGGTCACGTCGATTGACCGGGGCGGCCACTACGTCGTCACCTCTGCTGGTAACCGTCTGGTCTACGAGAAGCTCCTGCTCACCACTGGTGCCAGCCCACGCCGGCTGAACGTCCCCGGGGCTGACCACGGCGCGGTCGCCTACCTGCGCAGCATCGACGACAGCGAGCGGATCAAGACGGCACTGCAGCAGGACGCGCGGATCGCGATCATCGGCGGCGGGTGGATCGGGCTCGAGGTGGCTGCCGCGGCGCGTGCGGCCGGCGCGCAAGTCACTGTGCTCGAAGGTGCTGCGCTGCCCTTGCTGCGGGTGCTAGGCCCGGAAGTCGCGACCGTCTTCGCCGACCTGCACCGCGCGCACGGCGTCGACCTGCGTACCGAGATCTCGGTGACCGGTATCGACACCGACTCCCACGGCGCGGCAGTGGTCCGGCTCGGCGACGGCGACGGCATTGCCGCGGATCTCGTCGTGGTGGGTGTGGGCATCGATGCGAACACGTCCCTCGCGGAGAAGGCCGGCCTGAGGGTGGACAACGGTGTCGTCGTCGACGAGCACCTGCGCAGCTCCGACCCCGACATCTTCGCGGCGGGTGACGTGGCGAACGCCTACCACCCTGTCCTGAAGCGGCAGCTGCGCGTCGAGCACTGGGCCAACGCGCTGAACCAGCCGGACGTCGCGGCCCGAAACATGCTCGGCCAGGACGCAAGCTATGACCGGATGCCCTACTTCTTCACCGACCAGTACGACCTCGGCATGGAGTACTTCGGCTATGCCGATCCGGACGCCTCCGACGAGGTGGTCCTCCGCGGCGACGTGGCTGGCCTGAACTTCGCGGCCTTCTGGCTGCGGGACGGGCACGTCCTGGCGGGCCTGCACGTCAACCAGTGGGACGGCTCAGACGCGATCAAGAAGCTTGCCCGGGCACAGCAGGAGGTCGACGTGCCCCGCCTGCGCGACAGTGCCGTCCCGTTGGCGGAGCTCTCGGAAGGAGAACCCTCATGAAGAAGCTGCTCCCAGCCGTGACCATCCTCCTGCTCGCCCTGGCGCTGGTCGCCGGCTGCGGCGACGGTTATGGGAACTCGCCGGGCAAGAACCCGAGTGGCACGGAGTCCACGAATGGCGGCGGTTACTGACCGTTTTCCAGATCGGCCAGCGCGTCCTCCACGGCGCGGTGGAAGGTGGGGTAGGCATAGACCATCGTGCGCAATGTCGCGACGGGGACGCGCGCGTGCACCGCAAGGGTGAGCATCGAAAGCACCTCGCCGCCGACCGGCCCGGCTGAGGTGGCGCCGACGAGGATGCCTTTGTCGGCGTCCTCGACCAGCTTGATGACGCCGTCGCCGCCCGGGCCGTGGATCCAGCCACGGGCCGAGGTCTGCACCTTCGTGAATCCGGTGCGCACGTTGATCCCCGCCTCGCGCGCTGCCTTCTCATTCATCCCCACCGAGCCGACCTCGGGGTCGGTGAACGTCACCCGCGCCAGACCGCGGTAGTCGGCGGGCTCCCCCGGCCGCTGCAGGATGTCGTTGATCGCGATCCCCGCCTGATACATCGCCATGTGGGTGAACATGCCGACGCCGGTGACGTCGCCGACAGCCCAGATCCCGTCCCCCGCACGCATCCACTCGTCCACCTCGACGGCCTTCGCCTTCGGGTCCAGGCCGACGGTCTCCAGACCGATGTCGCCCACCCGGGCGTGCCGGCCCACGCTCACCAGCAATTCGGCGCCGCGCGCCGTCGTACTGTCCTCCAACGTCACCACGGTCTCGTCGCCTTCGCGCGCGATCCGCACCGCCTTCGCCCCCGTCTGCACGGTGATGCCGTCGCGCTCGAGCGCCTCGGTGACCAGGACGCTGGCTTCCGGCTCTTCGGGACCGAGCACGCGGTCGATTCCCTCGACGACGGTCACCCGGCTGCCGAACCGCGCGAACATCTGCGCCAGCTCCAGTCCGATTGCACCGCCACCTAGTACGACCAGCGACTCGGGAACCTGCTTGGTGGAGATCGCCTCCCGGTTGGTCCAGTACGGCGTGGTGTCCAGGCCCGCGATGGGCGGTACGACGGGTGCCGAGCCAGTCGCGATGACGATGCCCCGTCGTGCGGTGAACGTGGTGTCGCCGACGACGACCCGGCCGGGGCCGTCGATGCGGGCATCGCCGCGGACGAAGCGGCCGCCCAACTTGTCGAACCGGTCGACGGCGACCTGGTCGTTCCAGTCGTCGGTCGCCTCGTCGCGGATGCGCTTGGCCACGGGCGCGAAGTCGGGCTCGACCGTGGCCGTGCCGGCTATGCCATCGATGCGACGCGCCTCGGCCAGCAGGTTGGACCCGCGGATCATCATCTTGCTCGGGATGCAGCCCCAGTAGGGGCACTCGCCGCCGACCAGCTCTCGCTCGACGCCGATGACGGTGAGACCGGACTCGGCGAGCTTGCCGGCGACCTCCTCGCCCCCGACACCCATTCCGATGACGACGACGTCGACCTGCTCGGCCTGCTTGTCCTGGTCTGGCATCTGGCGGACCCGCTTTCGCTCGCGGTGGATCGGTCAACCCGGAGGCTTCCACCTGTCAGTGGTCGACGCCATGGCGGGCGTTACGGGGGAGCGGACGTGTCATCGGTCACGGTTTGGTAACGATGCCGGAATACCTTGTGGATAAAGGGATTTCCGGCCTGTTCTGTCGGCGGAACTGTCGGTGGTGGCCCGTAGGTTCGGTGGCATGTCCAGCACCGATGACCGAGGGCCCGGCGACGATGCCGGCGCGCCTGCCGGCACGCCAGGGGGCGTTGGGTTGCGCCGGGACCGGCTGCGCGCCACGGTCGGTCGGATCGCCGCGGGTCAGGTCGAGCAGCTGTGGCTGGTTGCCG